>PWGF01000396.1 GCA_003554375.1 Spirochaetaceae bacterium | reverse complement strand
GGCGAAGGCGGTCCGGCCGGGAGCAGGCCGGCGGAGCCGCGGCGGTGGTGGGGGAAGCGGAAGACCGCGAGGGGCGTGCCGGGCGGAGCGTGAGCGGAGCCCGAAAAGCACGCCCCGGTGCCCGAAGGGCACGCGGGCTGGAGCGTGGGGGATACTTCCCCCAACAATTCCTGCCTCACGCTCAAGAACGGTGCTCGGCGAGTGCGTGCCGAGGAAGCGGCTATGCCCGGCGCACGTGCCGGCCGTCGGCACGTTTCCTCTGTCGCACGCGCCCGACACGCGTGATACCATTCGCGAGAAGTGATCGACGTTGGAGGTAGTCCGGGAGGGACTCGTGCAGACCACCCGGCGGCCGCCTATGGGGAGGTAAGGATAGAATGCTACAACGGCGACTGGGAGCGATTCTGCTCGTGGGTTCGTGGGTACTTGCTGGGAGCGGATGCGCGCATATTGGGATTGCCACGCATGGATACGTGGAGGAGGAGCTGGAGGCTCGCGACGCACGGATTGCCGAGCTCGAGGGCGATCTGGCGGAGCTGGAGAGTCGCGTGGATACCCTCGTTACTGACCTCGAGGGGCTGCAAGCGGAGACGGACCGGCACGAAGAGGCAATCGACGAGATCATGGCCGCCTCGGACGAGCTTCGGGCGCTCCGTGACGATGTCGACCGGCTCCAGGACGACATCGAGGAGCTGGAGATATCGGAGGAGCGCCTGGCGGACCTCGAGGACCGCGTCGAGCGCGCCCCCGAGCGCGCTGCTCGGGAGATTGCCGAGGTGCTCCAGGAGCATTTCGGTGAGTAAGCGCAAGACAGCGAGCGGGCGCGGAGAGGCGGCGGCCGGAGGAATCGCCCGGGCGAAACGGCACCGGTAGAGAGCGGCCGGCTCCATTCGCAGCCGGCCGCGGTTTCCACTCAGTACTCTTCGAAGTCCTCGTCGTCAACGCCGGAGCCAGGGGCCTGTTGGGCTCCGGGGCCGGGCTCGTCGTTCGCCGGCTTGATTCCGGTCTCGGGTTCCGACCCTTCTCCGGTTGCCGCGATGTGCTCTCCGGCAGGGACGTCTTCGGCAAGGGGCGCGCCGGCGGCCCGGGCAGGAGTGCCCCTCCGGCCCGCAGTAGCTGAGGTGGGGCCCGTAGCTCCGTGGGCCACGGCTCCGGCTTTCGCGGTCGCGCCTCCCGGAGAGCCCGTCCGGCCCGGATCACCAATCCGGCGCGCAACCGGCTCTCGTCCGGCGCCGGCCAACGGTATAGCGCCGCCCGGGCCCCGAGCGCCGGCTGGACCCCGGGCTGCGGCGTCGTCACCGGGAGGCAAGCCGCCCTGCGCCGTCGTGCCGCGCGCCTCGAGCACGCGCCTTCCGTTTCCGCCGTTGAGCTTGAAGAACCCCATGGCCTGTTGGAGCTGCACTGCCTGAGCCGAGAGCTCTTCGGACGTGGAGGCAAGCTCTTCCGACGAGCTTGCGTTCTGTTGCGTCACCTGATCCAGCTGCATGATGGCCTGGTTTACCTGCTCGGCGCTGGTGTTCTGTTCCCTGCTTGCGGCGCTGATCTCCTGCACGAGCTCGGCCGTCTTCTTTACGTCCTCGACGACCTCAGCTATGGTTCGGCCGGCGAGCTCAGCCTTGGAAACGCTACTCTGCGAGACTTCGCCGATCTCGACGGCGGCTTTCTTGCTCCGCTCGGCCAGCTTACGTACTTCGCTTGCCACGACGGCGAAGCCCTTCCCGTGCTCGCCGGCACGCGCAGCCTCGATCGCGGCGTTGAGCGCAAGCAGGTTGGTGTTGCCGGCGATCTCCTCGATAATAGAAATGCGGTCGGCAATGTCTTTCATCGCCTGGACGGTCTCATCGACCGAGCGGCCGCCCTCCCCGGCTTGGCGAGCAGCCTTCTGTGCCAGCTGATCGGTAGCCTGCGAGTTCTCCCAGTTCTGGTTGATGGACGAGGTTATCTGCTCCATGGAAGCGGCTACCTCCTCCCCGGAGGAGGCCTGTTCGGAGGCGCCTTGGGAGAGCTGCTGAGCCGCCGAGCTCATCTCCTCGCTCCCGCTCGATACGTTCTCGCTGGCCGCCTGAACCTCACGCACCACCTGGGTGAGCCGGTCCCGCATGGTACGGAGTGCTTCCGCCATGGCCCCGACTTCGTCCTTTTGGTACACGTCTATGGTGGCGCTCATATCACCCTCGGCGAGCGCCTGGGCAAAGCTTGCCGCCTGCGCAACCGGCTTAGTGATCCCACGTGCCAGGATGAAGCCGAGGGCGACCGCGAGAATCGCGCCGAGAATGATCCCGAGCATCACAATCAACAATACCCGGTCCACCGAGGACTCAGCGGCCGCGACCGCCCGATCGGCCATCGCCGCGTTGATTCGGTGTAGCTCGTCGAGCGTATCCCACGCTGCATAGGCTCGCTCGGCAATGGGCCCGATCGCGAGCTCAGTAATCCGGTCGCGCAGCTCTTCCGCTTCCACGGCAGAGGCGATCATCTCATCGAAGTACCCGAAGACCTCATCACCCGCCCCGGCCAGTTCCTGCTGGTAGAGCTCCATAGCGGCGGCGGCGTTTCCTGCCGCGTGTTCCGCCTCGATCTCTCCCACGATCTGGTGAAAGCGGTCATGCGGCCTCCGAATCTCTTCCAGGAGGCCGGCAAGCTCCTGGTTGTCCGTCCGGAAATCAGCCAACCACCGTCCGAACGCACACGCCGTGGGATCATCGGCGTCGCGCGGGATGCCCTCGCCGGCGAGGAGCAGCATGGCAACATCGAGCTGGAGCTCATAGTGGTTTCCGCGAAAGCGCTCGAGGTTCTGTCCGAGATCGTCCGGATTGAGGATTCCGATCCGGTCGAACTCATCGGTCAGATCCAGCCACTCGTCGTTCACGGCCGCCCATGCGGAGAGCTGATCCTGCAGCTGCCCGCTCAGTCGCGCCTCTTCTTCCGTTGCAGGCAGCTCTAGGAAGGCATCCAGATGCACGTAGATATCCGCCCGGGCACGGTGCCACTCCTCCATATACTCCGCGCGCTCCTCCGCCTCCACACGTTCTGAGAGTAATACCCGCTGTGCCAGCATGAGCTCATCAGTGGCGATCTCCGTCCGAAAGAGCGAATCCACACTCGGCAAACGCACGAGACCGATCTCTTCGATCCCGTCTCCCAACTCTCCGGTGCCGACCAGTCCGATCGCCCCCACCACCACCACGATGAGAGCGACTATCATGAAGCCGCCCACGAGCTTCACCGCCAGTCTCAAATTCTTCATTATCCTACTCCTGCCGCCCGGGATTGTCCAACAATTATATCAGAAACCACAGAAAGGTACAGAGCATTCCTGTAGTGTTGTCTTGCAGTTCACTACAATCCTCTGGTATAAATAGTTTTTTTGCATGGAATCCACTTGCGATTGAGGCAGACCGCCGCCGAGACCTGGCCGGTCAGATCGGCGTGTCGGCATGCCCCGTGCCACGGTGCACCGTGTACAATCCGGCGCCCACCGACGCGGCGGCGGCAGCGCGGTAGCGGCAGCGTGCCCCCGGCGGCGCGGGGTGACCGAGCGGTCTCGCCGCGCCGCGCGCACCGTTCCGCTAACACCGCCCCGCTGAGGCCGTCCCGCCCCGCAGGACGCTGCCCCCTGCAGCCCTGCGACGTAACCACGCGGTAGCGCAGCGCCCTGCCTCACCCCGCAGGGCCGAGCGCTTCGAGCGCCCGATGCAAGAGGTATATCCCCGTCAGCGCCGCCAGGCACGCGTGCTCAGGGGGAGGCGTCGTGTGTACGTACGAGTAGACAAGCCGAGGGACCGGGCCCATCGGCACGTCGGCACGCGGAGGAACGCTGACTTCAGTAGCCAGACACTGGCGCGCCCACTCTCCAATCGCACAGTACGATTCGTCACGGATCCATCCCCGGAGCTCCTCATGCCGGGCCCTTACCAGCTCGAACTCGCTGGCGTCTTCGATCAGGTCATAGAAGCCCTGCCCGGTCGACCGCGCTTCCGAGCGCAGATAGCTCCCGAGTCCGGGCTCGAAATCGAGACGATTGAGCGAGATCAGAAGGCGGGTCACGGCAAAGCGCGCACTATCACGCGAGAAAGCGTGTTGAAACAGCCCCGCCAAGTGAGGCCCTTCCGGGTCAAGCGTACTCTCGGCGACCGACAGGTCCAGCTCAGCCCGCGGCGACAGGCGACAGCGCAACAGCCGGCGGATCTCCCCAAGGACGTCCGCGCAGCCGATCCGTGCAAGACTCTTGTACGCTACGGCGACGGTCTCCATGTCCGGGGGACACGCCCGTGACGCGATTTCCGCGGCCCGGCCTCCGGTGGAAGCGCCGCGGACCGCCGCCGGCTCTTCGGGTCCCGCGCGCTGTACGGGCGCCGCCGCCGGCTCTTCGGCCCCCGAGCGCTCTTCACGCCCCACGGGGTGTTCAGCCTCGTCGCCGTTGCCCGGCCCTCCCTGCTTTCCCGTGTATAGGGAGTCCGCGATCCCATGTGAATCCTCGGCATCCGGGGGCTCGCCGGCCCCCGCCCGTTCTTCGCCACCCGCAGGCGCTTCTCCCGCCGCGCCCTCGCCCGTTATCTTACGGAGCGCGGCCTCCGCCTCCGGATCGTTGTACCCGCCCAGACAGAATACCGCGTCCCGGCGGTTGTAGCTCCCTTCATCGAGCGCTTCGCCGATGATATCCGGAAGGAGCTCCGTCCGCGGCGAGCGGAACAGGGTGCGGAGCACCCGCTCCTTCTCCGAAACCGACGGCCCGCGCAGCCGCTCCCGCAGCCGGGAGGTAGCGACGGTTGTCGGGCTTCGCTCCAACGAGAGGAGGAGACTCTCACGCCGTGCCGGATCCACGGCGAAATCGAGCTGATAGGCATCGAGAAAGGCACGGAGGTTGCGCGCGGAGAACATGATGTCGGCAGTCTCACGTACCGACATGCCGCTCTCGGTACGGAGTCGCATGGCCAGAAAGCCGACCGCCCCCGCCAGTGCGGCAGTGAAGAGGAAGGTCAAGCTATACTCATGCGGCACCACCGCTCCAAGCATCGCTCCCAGGTCACCGAAGCCTCCGCCGATAAGCCCCACCGAAAGCGCCACCACTCCCAGCACCGTGTTTGCCGCCGCGGTATACGGAACGCGGTTGCGCTCCGGGATCGACTTCACGAGCAACGTGCTCTTGAGCGTGAGGATGCTCCGTCCGAAGAAGAACGCGACAAAGCCGAGCACGAAATAGACCGGCAACGGAAGAGTCGCCGGGATGACCATCCACACCAGGGCGACGGCGCCGAGCGCGAACGTGGTGATCACGATAAGCGGCTTCTCGCCGACACTGTCGGCGAACGGCTTGAGCGCAAGGTTGGCGAAGATCGTGGCGAGCGCGCCCACGGCCGTGAAAAGCAAGGCGTAGTTGTCGGGAAGCTCGAGTACCCGCCTAAGGAAGACTACCTGGAATCCGAGCATGACCATCAGTCCCACCCCCAACCAATGAACGAGAAGCGGGAGCGCATGCCGCTTCTGTCGCATGCTCCAGAGGAAGGTCTGCACCACGTTCTGGTCAGGCGTATGCTCCACCACCCCGCGCCCCGGAACCCGCAGCAAGTACCACGCCGCCACCGTATTCATGACGGCGCCGATAAAGACGATGACCACCAGACCAAAAATACCTTCGAAAAAGGCAAGGGAGAGCAGCCCGAACGCCGTCAGCTGCGAGGCCAGCTGCGAGAAGCCCAGCCGGAAGTTGAGGCGAGCGAACAAACCGGCGGCGTCGCGGTCGCGCATGAAGTCACGCTGGACCGTGTGGACGACCGATATACCCACGGCCCGGCCAAGCGCAAAGAGCGAAAAGACCGCGATAATAGTGACCCGGGCGGCGGGACCGGAGAGCACGAGCAACAGCCCATAGAACACGCAAAGCCACCCGCGGACCATCCAGGCCCAGCCAAAGAGCCGATTGGTTCGCACCCCCTCGAAGAGGCGCGGAACCAGCAATGAGGCCAGACCGCTCACGTGGAACGCGGAGTTTATGTAGCCCAACTCGAGGTTGCTCGCCCCAAAGTGAATCGCCATGAGCGATACCACGGTGTGATTCACCAGAAACACCCCGAGCCCATTCCACGTGATATGTTTGAGAAAATTCCGAAATCCGATCTGCCTCTCTCTGGCCGAGAGGACTTCCGTTCGCCCGCTCATTTTGACTCAATCATATCGACGGGCCGGCGGCGCGTCGAGCATACGATCCGCGAGCTCCACTTCAAACGCCTCAACACGCATTTGGCGCTCAGTACCACGTTTTCTGTGGTCGTGGCTCAATTGATGACCGTGTTCTAGCGCCTTGAATAGCGCCGCGAGTTCTTCCGCCGATACCTCGACACTTCTCTACGTTCTTGTTAAACATGCGGTGGTAGGTGGAATCGGTCCACGGCCGATTTGTCCACCGGTAGTCAGCCACGAAAACAGTTGTCGCACACGGTCGTTGCCGTGTGGGAGGGGGAGACTATTGTGGAAGTGCTACGACACACCGACGCTCTGGAATTGGAGAAGTTTCTTCTGGAGAATCCGCATCGAGTGGAAGAGCTCTGGGAGACTGGCAATAGTGCGCCTGCATGGTTTCACGCTTCGGTCATCAAGCTTTTCACTTCCCTCGACATGAATGAGGATGAGGCCCAGGCCCACTACGGCGAGCTCATCGAGCACAGACGGCGGCTCTCCGAGCAACTCGGCCGTGAGGCGGGACTCCAGGTGACGATGCTCGACTACTTCTTCAACGTAACTCGCCACCTGAGTAACCCAAAAGCGGTGGAGATCCCGGTATTCGAAGAAATCCTGAAGCTGACCAAGTTCGATTATAAGACCGGATGCCATAACTGGGCCTCTTTCCAGGAAGTGCTCACAACCGAGCTCCAGCGAGCCGAACGGCACCAGCAGAGCTTCTCGCTTATTCTACTCGACCTGGATAACTTCAAGGAAATCAACGATCGATACGGTCATCTGTTTGGCGACAAGGTTCTGGAGGAGCTTGTTGTTGTAGTCGACGATTCGCTCAGAGCCGAGGATGTCCTCGGGCGCTACGGCGGGGATGAATTCGCCATCCTTCTCCCCCACACAGGCCGGGTTGGTGCCCGGTGCATGGGCGAACGGGTAAAGCATGCGGTTCTCAACGCTTTCTCACAGCGTGAGTCGCATGACCGGAGAATCGAGCTCACATTCTCCGCGGGCATTGCGACCTACCCGTTCGATGCTCAACAGAGCGAGGAGCTCGTTCGGGCGGCCGACCGAGCACTCTACCGAGCCAAAGAACTTGGAAGGAATTTGCTTGCCGACTCATTTGGTACGGGGGAATCGGAGAACGAGCTTTCGGCCCAAGAACGGCGCACCTCCACCCGGTACCGAGTACACGCCCCGAACACAGTAGCGCTCCATGACAAGTCCGATATGCTGAGCGTTCACGGGCGCCTGGTGGATATCAGCGCCGACGGGGCGGTCCTTGAATGCGCCTGCAGCGTCAACGATGCAATTCTGAACAGAGAGCTGGCATTGCAGGTCGAGGACCTTGCCGGAGTTTCGCAGCTCGACCTCCACGGGAATGTGGTACGGATAAGCCAGGAGACCCAAGATCTCAAGCTCTACGTAGGTGTCAGATTCGCCCGCCCGCTGAACAGCACCGAGTGGCAGCTCATCCGGAAACACGGGAAGCTCGAGCAGGCTCACGAGTGATGTCCCCGTGCGCGTGATGTCCCCGTGACCGGATCGAAAACACCATTCGCACATGCGACGCCGCGGCCCCGCCCTTCCCCGTATGACATGCCCGGCGCGGTCTACTCTACGTATCGTATGTCCCCGGTACCGCTGGAGTCTATGTCGATTGCCGGACGGCCTGAGTAATAGATATCCCCTGTACCGCTCTGCGTGCCGGTGAGGCTTTCACTGACGGTGAGCCGAAGATCGGCGGTTCCCGTGGTAGTGACCTCGGCAGCTTGCACCGGGAACCCTTGCGCGTCGAGATCCCCCGTCCCCCTCATCGTAACGTCAAGTTGCGCCGCGGCGTTGCCGGTGGCCTTGCCTCCGTCTTCGACAACGACATCCCCGGTTCCGCTGGAGTGCACATCAAGCTCTTCGGCACCCCGCAAACCGGCCGTCACATCACCGGTACCGGACGAAGAAAGCCGAAACGAGCTACCCTCGACGGGTACCGCCTCCGCCGAAAGGTCCGCCGTTCCGGAGCTCCGAATCTCACGCAGCTCCTGCCCATAGATCGTGATATGGGCACCCTGTGACGGCATAATCGAGGTAAACGGCTTCACATCAACGCTGAGCTCTCCGGAGCTTACGCTCGTCTCGATATACTCGGCAAGATTGTCGTCAATGTGGAGCTTCAAGCCCTGCTTATCGGCCTCGTCAACCCGTGCGTACTCGACATCCACAACCCCGTTTGCGCCGATCGTATGAAACTCCGCGCCCTCGTGGCGCGTCTCTTCGATCATCGCACCGCTGCCGCGCACCGGCAGGAGCCCGCACGAAACAAGCGCTATCGCCGGCGTTACGCACACCGCGCTTACCAAAGCACGCTTCAGCGTGAAACCAATGTGCCCCTTCATGTACCCCTCCGTGACAATACCTCTGCACCCCGCAAACCGACCGTCCCTTACTGAGCGGAACCTACCGCGTCTCGCCCACCGGCGGTCCGAGCCACTGACCGTTGTTCCTTGAATCTTATGTTCAGTGGAGTCAGTAATGATATCACCTCTACACGAACAAAACAATGCTAGCTCTGGCATTTTCAAAGGTCTGCGCGTTCCTCTCTGTACTCTTTCGTGACATGATCTAAACCGAGTGGTACTTCGCAAGCGCCGCGGAACGTAACGGACAAGCGTGCGCTGCACCGCTATGTGCCCATCCTCACCGACCGTATGGCCGGCCGGCAAGAGCACAAGGCCCGGATGACCCCGGGGCAAGCGGCGGGGACGAAGGAAACAATCGCTGAGATTGTCTAGAGCGTAACGGCCATGTTAACGTATAATTTGGCGAAGAGCATGGGGATCAGCAGTACCCAAGAATTCAACGATTTCTGGGAACAAATCCAGCAAGACCTTGGTGAGCAGGTTCTTACCCGTGCACTGGGTGCGTGTGTTGATGGTTGCAGAAACTCTTCCCGTAAGCACCCCCTATGGGGTCTCCTTTTTCTTACCGAGAGAGCTCTGTACTTTCGCCACTTTGCACACAAGAACTCGTTGAGCAGCCTCCTGATCGACACCAGGCTTCTTCCGGCAGCGGAAGAGGTCTACTTCTCGATAGCCATTGAGCACATCCGGAACGTCTCTTTGGAGCGTAACCCCTCGTTGCTCAAGCGTCTCTTCTCCTCAACTCCGCCTGTTCTTACAGTAGACTATCTGACACTAGACACGCACCCTCACACCCTCAGATTCTTCCTCGAATCCGATCCTGACCGCTTTCTTGCCCTGCTGGAGGAACGGCGGCACCAGTCGAGCTAAAAAAGTTTATACGCTTTTACCTCACGCATTTTTATGCAAGCTTTCGGCGCCCCTACAACCGCCCCCGGTCCCTTACAATGCATGGCAATCGCTCGAGGCCCCAATGGGCCCGAGGGCCTACATCTCGTTGTCTTTCAGAAAGCGGCGGATCCGTTCCACATCCTCGTCCGAAAGCTCCATCTCCGCGGCACGGATGAGCCCATCGACTTGGTCCGGACGGCGCATGCCCACAATTGCCGCGGTGACCGCCGGGTGGAGCAACGTCCAGGCGATTGCGGTCTCGCCCGCGGTGCGGCCGTAGCGCCCGCCGATCTCGGCCAACAGATCTTGGAGCCGCAAGTTGCGTTCCAGGTTAGGATCCTTGAAGTCGTCGCTCTTCGTCCTGCGCCAGTCGGTCGGATCCATCTGCTCGATCCGCTCCCGCGACATTGTGCCCGTGAGGAGTCCGGAGGCCATGGGCGAGTAGCAGATCACCCCGATATCGTGCTCGAGGCAGTACGGAAGCGCCTCTTCCTCGATCTCCCGGCGGATGAGATTGTACGGAGGCTGAAGCGAGGTGATCGGCGCGATCTTCCGCGCACGCTCCATGTGCTCTACCGAGAAGTTCGACACCCCGATATACCGAACCTTTCCCTCCTCTTTGAGCCGGCTCAGGGTTTCCCACCCCTCCTCGATCTGCTCCTCAGGGAACGGCCAGTGGATCTGATAGAGATCGATCGTCTCCACTTGGAGGCGCCGGAGACTCGCCTCCGCCTCGCGCCGAACGGAGTCCGCGCGCAAGCTACGGCTCACATTGCCCGCCTCGTCCCAGACCAACGAGCACTTGGTGAACACGTACGGCTTCTCCGAGCGCTCCTTCACCGCCTGTCCGACGATCTCCTCCGAGTGCCCCAGACCGTAGACCGCCGCCGTGTCGATCCAGTTGATTCCGCTGTCCAACGCCTTATGAATCGTCTCCAACGAATCGCGATCGTCCTGCGCTCCCCATCCGAACGTCCATTTCCCTCCGATCGCCCACGTCCCGAGGCCGATCCGCGTAATCTCCATGTCCGAGTTCCCGAGTTTCGCGCGCTCCATCTATTCCCTCCTTACCTTCGATACCTTCGATATACGTCCTGTTTTCGACATCCGTTCCGCGTCTGCCGGCGTATGCCCACTCGATCTGCCCGACGCTTCCGTGCCCACAGAGAGGGATACGCCCCCGGCGGTTCCGACGCCGGAGCGCAAACCGCTCCCGACACCGTCCAGGCCGATGGCTCCGTGCCACCTTTGCTACGATAACTGCCCCCTGGCGTCGCCGCAACCCGGCACGTCCCGTCTCCCCGGGCGCCACGCGGCAATCCAGCACGAAGACGCACCGGAATCGCCCAGCCGTGTAGAGCCAGGGGCCCCGCGCGTCAATTCGGGACATTTGTCTCTACCGCAGAGCGGAGTCATCTATCACTATGTAGGCACGGTCGAAATATGCGCATGCTTGGCGCTTGGAGGCAAACGATGGTCATAACGGCGGCGAAGGCACGGATGCAGAACATCGTGAAGCGGTATGGCGACACGATCGCGCTCGATAACGTGAATATGGAGATTGCCGAAGGCGAACTCTTGGGACTGCTCGGGCCGAACGGCGCAGGGAAGACCACGCTCATATACGCGCTCGCCGGTCTCGTGAGCGTCGACGGCGGATCGATCGAGCTGTTCGGGCGGCCCCAAGACACCCACCTGATCGAGCATAAGCGCCGGATCGGACTGGTTACCCAGGAGATCACGGTGTTCGTGGATCTGACCGCACGAGAGAATCTGGAGTTCTTCGGCGGTGTCTACGGGCTGCGCGGCTCCCTGCTCCAGCAGCGAGTGAGCGAGACCCTCGCGTTCGTTGGGTTGGAGGAGCGCGCACATCAGTTTCCGGCGAAGTTCTCGGGCGGCATGAAACGGCGGCTCAACATCGCCTGTGCGCTCGTCCACCGCCCTGAGCTTCTGATCATGGACGAGCCAACGGTCGGAATCGATCCGCAGTCGCGGCACCACATCCTCGAATCGGTACGGCAACTGCGGCGCGCCGGCACGACGGTCCTCTACACTACGCACTATGTGGAGGAGGTTCAGGCGATAGCTGACCGGGTTGTGATACTGGATCAGGGCAACGTCATCGCGGACGGAAGCGTGGCTGACCTGGTCGCATCAATTCAGCACGAGGAGACCGTGATCCTGGAGCTGATGGAAACGGTCGACGGAATCGCGGAGCGGCTCGGCAGCGTCGATGGGGTCAAACAGGTCACTCCCGAGGGCCGGCGGCTCATCGTCACCTCGACGGCCGGAAGTGGGAATCTCGACCGGCTTCTGGAGATCGTGCGGGAGGCAGGCGGCGTGCGATCCGTCCAGACGCCGGCACCGACTCTGGAGGACGTCTTCCTAACGCTGACCGGGCGTCAGCTGCGCGATCCGGAGGAGGAGTGATTATGTCTGCCGCGATATTCGTACAATCGGTTAAGTATGCGCTCCTGCGCATGGCCCGCGGCTACCTTGCGCTCCTCATTCTCTTCGTCCTTCCGCTGGCACTGATTAGCATCATAGGCTTAATTTCCGCCCATTTGTCCGAAGTGGTCGCGAACGGGTTCGGCGGAATGGACTACGTGGCCATTAGCTTTGTCTTCGCGTTCCAGCTGTTCGGCGGGGCGTACACGATGGACTACATCAAGGAGGACCTGCTCTCGGCACGGCGTTGGCGCATCCACTCCCTTCCCTATCACGGGTCGATGCACGCCGGAGGATTGATTACGGCTGCCACGTTGTTCAGTATCCTCCAGGGTGCCGCCCTGATCGCCCTTACGGCATTGGTGCACGGGGTGCGGTGGGGAAACGTCGGGTGGGTGCTCCTCGTGCTCTTCGTTGTGGCGCTTCAGGCGCAGCTCGTGCACCTGATTCTCCTCCTTGCCGCCCGCAACGCCACGGTTGCCGAACGCTTGGCGGAGGTATACGGCTTTGGCTCCTTCGTACTTGCCGGCTTCATCGTGCCGTTGCCGGACAATGCGCTCTTTGAGTTTCTGGGCAGTTACGGGAACCCGATATCGCTTGCGCAGAATGCGGTGATCGGCCGTATCCTCGGGGACAGCAGCGCGCATCTCCTCGGGCGCGGAGGCTCTCAACTGTATCTCAGCTTCGGCATTCTCGTCGGAGTCTGCATTGTCGTCGCTGCCACGGCAGTCGTAGTCGGGAGGAGGAAGCTGGCATGAGGATATTTGCCCTCGCACTGAAACGGTGCGTACGTGACAAGGGTACGATGATCCTCCTCATCGTACTGCCGGTCGCCGTCGTTGCCATGCCGCCGGCATCGGACGCGCCGGCAGGAGCGTGGGCCGTCCTTCCGATGGGCTACCACTTCCTCGGCATAATCGTGCTCTTTGCCGCCGCCAAGATGGTGCACTTCCTACTCCAGGATCGTGCCTCCGGAGTGTTGCTCCGCATCGCGGCAGCGCCGGTCTCCTCCTTCTCCTATCTCGGCTGGAACGTCCTCGCGTACTCAATGGTCCTGGTGGTCCAAATCGCTATCACGGTGACCGCCGGCGCGCTCGTTGGCCACAACCTGACCAATCCCGGCCTGCTCTTTGCAACGTACGCCCTCTTTGCCCTTACCGCGGTTGCCTTCGCGCTCGCGTGGTGCTCGCTCTTCCGAAACCGCGAAGCGTCGATGTTGATCATGGTCAACGTGGTAATACTCATGTCGATGTTGGGAGGGCTGATGTGGCCCATCGAAGTCATGCCGGAGGCGCTGCAACGGCCGGCGATGCTCCTTCCCACCTACTGGCTCGCGGAAGCAAAACAGGTTGTGGTCACCGGAGGCCGGCTCCAAGAGCTTGGACTGCCGTACCT
>PWGF01000456.1 GCA_003554375.1 Spirochaetaceae bacterium | reverse complement strand
CGTGCTCCCGTCCAGCCCGAGACCGAATACCCCGTCCTCTACCCGATACCGTTCCGTCCCGATTACCGCCGGAGGCTCCGAATCCCCCTGCTCCATCCGCATTCCCACATCTTGGACGCTCCCGCCAAGCCGGACCAGGCTCAAGTAACTCTCCAACGGGCCGAACCGTCCCTCCTCAACGCTTCGCGCTGAGCTTACGTAGACGTCGGTCTCCCGTGAGAGCGCGCTCCGGAACTCAGGGGGCGTATCCTCGGCGCGCGTGAAGGGGAACACTTCGAGTGAGATGGTCGTTATCCCCTCGGATGACGGAGCCGTAAGTTCGATCTCATCCAAGCCCTCAGATAGTTTCCCTTCTTCGATTACTTCGCCGTCCTGACGCCAGCGCATGAACGGGTCCGCCGCATCTGGGATTTCAAGGTGCACCTGCACCAATCCGGCCGCATCCGGAAAGAAGGTAGCAGGATAGCTGGTTAAGCTAACAATCTCGTAGTCGGATTCGGTAAGGAAGAAGTGCGAGTCCTGCCCGGCAATAACCGCGCCGTCCTTGATAAGCTCGAGCTCCACCCGGTAAAGCCCCTCCGGTCCGTCGTCGAAAGCGAGATCTTGCAGACGTTCCAGGTCGGGCATCAGAATATCGCGCTCCCGGTCCGCCCCGATATCGTCTCGGGAGTAGATCACCCGTTCCACGAGCTCAGTTTCCCGGTAGGTACGCACCTCGAGCTCGTCATAATCACGGCCGTCCTGGCCTTCGTCTACGGAAAGCTCAATCCGCACCGCCCCGCCGGGCGATACCACTTGACCGTCGGCAGGCACATTGATAGATGCCGCGGGCTCTGAGTCGGTTTGAGGCATGAAGAGCGCGCTCTCCCCGCACGCAACCAGAAGAGAGAGAAAGAGAGAGGCGATAAGAAGCGGCGTCCAGCGCCTATAACGACGGCGACAATCCCCCATCATGTCAAAATATAACACGATTTTGTCGCTCTGTCTGCCCGCTTGCCGTACTGTCGCTTCAGTTCTCAGATATACGGCGCACCGCCGGTCGGCGCGGCCGGCGGGGGCAACTCCTGATAGCCGGCGCTCGGCGACGAAGACGGAATCGCTTCCGACGCAGCCACCCGGGGAACATTCCCCTCAGGCCTCCACTGCCTTACGGCGCTCCACCTCCTGCTCCGCATCGCGGCGCTCCTCTTCGCTGTAGTCGCCGTGCACAAGGTGACAGGCAACCCTGCGGCCGTCGGGAGCATGCTTGAGCTCGGGAACCTTCTCCCGGCAGACCCGCATTGCATACGGACACCGCGTGTGAAACGGGCACCCCGGCGGAGGATTCGCCGGACTCGGAACGTCCCCCGAGAGGATGATCCGCCTCCGGCGAAGCTTGGGGTTGCTGACCGGGATCGCGGCAAGTAGCGCCTCACTATACGGATGCATCGGATTGTCGTAAAACGCGCGTTTGTCGGCCACTTCTACAAGCTTTCCTAGGTACATAACGCCCACTCGGTCGGCAACGTGCTTCACCACGCTCAGGTCGTGGCTAATGAACAGATACGTCAGTCCGAACTTGTCCTGGAGATCGTCCAGAAGGTTGAGGATCTGGCTCTGAATGCTCACGTCGAGCGCCGAGATAGGCTCATCGGCAACGACAAGCTTCGGCTCAAGCGCTAATGCACGGGCAATCACGACTCGCTGCCGCTGGCCGCCGGAGAACTCGTGGGGATAGCGGTTGGCGTGGTACGGGGCAAGGCCGCACGTCTGCAGTATACGCCCCACCTTGCGCCGAGCCTCCGAGCCCTGCGCTATCCCGTGGACCCGCAAGATCTCCTCGATCGCACGCCCCACGGTCATCCGGGGGTTGAGCGCGCTATACGGATCCTGAAAGACAATCTGCATCTGTTTCCGGAGCTCGCGAAGCCGTTTATCCGAGGCGGCCACCACGTCTTCACCTCGATAGACCACGCTCCCCGCGGTGGGCTCGGTCAGCCGGAGGATCGCTTGGCCGGTCGTGCTCTTTCCGCAACCGCTTTCCCCGACCAGCGCGAAGGTCTCCCCCTCTTCGATATCAAAATCGACCCCGTCCACCGCCAGAACGTAGCCGGTGGTTCGCCCGAACACGCCGCTCTTAATGGGGAAGTGCTTCTTCAAGCCCTTGACCGAAAGCAATGGCCCGTTACTCATGCGGCACCTCCTTCTGTTCCGCGGCCCCCTCAGCAGAAGCTGCTACAGCGTGGCGGTGCCGCTCAACCTCCTCCGGCTCATAGAGCCAGCACCGTACCGTGTGCCCCGCGGCCAACGTCGTCGTCGCCGGGATGCGCTCGCGGCATATGTCCATCGCTTTCGGACAGCGGGGGTGGAACGGGCACCCTTTCGGCTTGTTGAGCGGGTTCGGAACGTTACCCGGGATGAAGCCCAGCCGCGGCTTGTCCTCCTCTACCGTCGGGCGCGACTCGATCAACCCTTGAGTATAGGGGTGCGCCGGGCTGTCGAAGAGCGTCACTACATCCGCATGCTCCGCCACGATCCCCGCGTACATGACCACCACATCGTCCGCCATCTCAGCGATGACGTTGAGATCGTGCGTGATGAACATGATAGCGGTTCCGGTCTGCTCCTGCAGATTGCGCATCAGCTCCAGGATCTGCGCCTGGATCGTTACGTCGAGCGCGGTCGTCGGCTCGTCGGCGATCAGGAGCTTCGGGTTGCAGGAGAGCGCCATGGCGATCATCGCCCGCTGACGCATGCCGCCGGAGTAGCTGTGCGGATAATCATCGAGAACCGTCTCGGCCCGAGGGATCCCCACTTTTCGAAGCATCTCGATGGCCCGCGAGCGCGCTTCGCGGGGCCCCACGCTCTGATGGAGGCGAATGGCCTCCATCAGCTGATCTCCGATCGTGTAGACCGGGTTGAGACTGGTCATCGGCTCCTGAAATATCATCGCGATCTCATTGCCGCGAATCCGCCGGATCTCCTCCGGACGCAGCTCCAACAGGTTGCGCCCGTCGAACT
>PWGF01000123.1 GCA_003554375.1 Spirochaetaceae bacterium | reverse complement strand
GACCGTCTCTTCGGTCTGATTCTCTATCGCTGCGATCTGTTCTGCTCGCTCGTCGTCGTTCATGTCGGTGGCGTGGAGTAACGCTATTTGGCGGTCGCCGGCTCGCCGGGCAAGCCGCAAGCGGGCGTCACGCTCGGCAGTCAGCTCCTCTCGGGTCTGCTCCAGCTCTCCGATGCGACGCTCGACCCGCAGCCAGCTGTCGAGGACATCGCGCAAGGATATGTCCGCGAACTGCTCGGGGTCGAGCTCGACTTCTTGTGCGCTCCGCTCAATCTGGATGTTTAGGAATACCGCCGCAGCCGAGAACACGATCAACGTCGCTACGATCACTCCGGGAACCAACAGCGTGCGGTTTCGCTTGGTCTTCGCAAACTCGCGACCGACATCGTACTCTTCGCTCTTGCGGCGAAACTCCTCAGCCGTCTCCTGGAGAAACAGTGACTTGCTGCGCTCTATGAGATCGGTTACTTCTCGTTCATTGTCCATATGCCGTTCCAACCCGGTGGGGGTGTGTTGTTGCGCGTTCGCTGGGAAAACACCTTGGCAACTTCCAAGTCGCATTCACCGAAGGCGTCAGCCGCCTGTTTCCATTGGCCTTCGTAGTAGAGTTGGAGCCCCTCGGCGAAGATGCGCGCGTTGTAATTCAGCTGGTCGGACATGGTGCTGCGCTCGATGGGCCAGTAGATCTGCTTACCGCCGGTCTTGCCCTTGACTTGTACCGTGTCGAGCTCCAAGAAGAAGTAATCGGCGTACTCCTCTTCTATGTCCTGTTTCACTTGACCGGAGGCGATGACCGGTACCTGGTAGAAGCGGGTCAGCCCTTCCAGTCGCGCAGCCGAATTGACGGTGTCTCCGATCACCGTGTTCGTCATCCGTTCCTCGCTCCCAATGGTCCCGTAGAACACCTCGCCGCTGTCGATCCCTACGCCGACCTGAAGCAGGACGGCCTTATATACGCGCTTCTCGGCTTCGGTCAGGTGTCCGCGTCCCCGAAGCGCTTCCTGCCGTCGCTCTTCCATGCGTTGGCGTAACGAGGCAGCAACGTGGTGAACCTGGTATCCGGCGCGTATTGCTTGGTGTGACTTGTTGTGCCCGTTTTGATTCACCGTCCCAAACACTGCCAGTACCGCATCTCCGATAATCGAGCCGATGTCACCCTGTTGTTCGTGAATTCTCCGGATTGCCCGGTCGTAGTGAAGGTTGAGCAGCTTGATGATGTCGGTGCCGAGCGTCTCGGTCATGTAGGTGAAGCTTCGGATATCGGTGAAGAGGATAGTGAGGTCTCGCCGGCTCCCCTCTAGACGCACCTCCCGCTCTTGGTAGGCCTTCTGTGCGATATCACGGGCAACGAACTTCTTGAAGATGCCCATAAGGTTATCGATGGTGCTCGCCAGACTGTTGAACGCGATTCCCAAGTAGCTGACGTCGTCGTTGGGGGCACTGCTCATGTCCAGCAGATCAAGGCGCTGCTCCTCCTGCATTTTCATGATGGCGCCGGTCATGGCAGGGACAAACCGGAGGATGTACCGCAACACCAGAGCTCCTATCACGATAAACACGACGGTGACTAACACGATCAGGCCCGAAACCTCGGCGAAAATTCGCCTTGATCCCGCGTAGAACTCCTGTTCCCGTTCAGCACGGAGGAAGAACGCGTCCCAGCCGGGATGCCACTTGTATACTCCCAGGTACTCCTCGCCGTTGACCCGGAATTGGACCGTGCCGTCGTCGCGGCCGTTGGAAGCCCGGTTACGTATCCGTGCCAGCGCTTTCTGGTCCGGAAAAGTTTCAGGGGCACGGTCTTCGAGACCCGCGTGGAACAGGAATGTCCCGTCCTCTCTGACGCCGGCGGCCATGCTGTGCTCCAGCTGGAAGCGTTGCCGCGCTGCCGCCTCCATGTTCGAGCGCGCCGCGGCGTCGTCCCCTGTGAACTCAAGGAGCTCCCGTTGGGTCTGACCGTAGACATGGAGATCGGTCAGATCTTTGGTGAGAAGGCGATTCAGGATCCGAATCTGTTCGCCCCGGTTCATCGTGAGATTGACGTAATTGGAGAAGAAGTTTGAAAGGAGGATGAAGAAGGTGAATATGAACACTATCTTGAGAATCAGGGGAACGACGCGCGCCCCCTGTACCTTTGGCCCGAACACTCGATTTATGATACTGGGCATATAGTTGACCTCAAATATGTGTGAACGATAGTACACAACTATATACGATTAAAATACGAAAGACAATGTAATTACATATTTATAAGGAATCTTTGTCTTTGTAGGCGCGTAATATTTGTTAAGCACGTTCCAAAACGGAGGTGTATTCCCAAAGACCCACTGCCAGCCGTATTGAATGTCTGGGGATTGTCCTGGTTTGCGATGTGATGCGCGTCCTCGACAGTGACGTGGGTACTTCCGCGCTGAGTTGTTCTGCCGCAGCCACGTATCGAGTGGGCGCGGCTGGTAGCTGCTCGCAGTGGCGCTCGGTGATGTGGCGGAGCCAGTACGCGAAGGGCTCATCCTTCGAGTTGAAATGCTTGTAGAGCGCCACGTTGCTGATGCCTGCGGATTCGGCGATATCGTCCACAGAAAGCGCTTCGGGCTGCTGCCTGTTTGTCGTCAAAAGGAAGGAAGAAGACGCTAGGGAAGCGAAAAAAGTCGGGCTGGGCGGATTCGAACCGCCGACCCCTGGTCCCCCAGACCAGTACGCTAACCACTGCGCTACAGCCCGAACGTTTCCTACAGATTAACTCGGACGGTAGCATGGGCGGGGGGGCTGGTCAAGACGGTGGACTATGCGGACGAGCCGGGGGTTCGCACGGATGTTCTCGAGCTCGTCCGGCAGCTGGGAGTGCCGTTCTTTCGGTATCCCGGCGGAAACTTCCTGTCCGCCTACAACTGGGAGGATGGGGTCGGGCCGCGAGAGGAGCGCCCGGCAAGACTGGAGTTGGCCTGGCAAACGCTCGAGCCGAAGTGCGTGGTGGCCTGGCAAACGCTCGAGCCGAAGCGGGGGG
>PWGF01000455.1 GCA_003554375.1 Spirochaetaceae bacterium | reverse complement strand
ATAGCACTTACACAGCAGGGGACGCTGTAACGCCTATGTTTAATCCTGAAGACCGTGTTAGATACCTTGAATGGGAGTATGATGACGGCACACGGGAGCGCAAGCTAATAACCGATTCCAGCGGACTTGATGAGATCGATATTGAAGAGGTATTTACTTTAACCTATCTTGACGCAGGTGAGTCTTTGGGGACAATTGTGGAATTTGCATTTGTGGGCGGGATTAGAGTAAAGCCACAAGTAGGAACAGGAATCATTGTAGACACGCAAACCGAAACTGTTGCGGCTGACCCTGGCGCCGCTCCTTGGTCCAAATCAGAACTTGAGAGTTGGCAAATTGAGAAAACTGACAAAAAATGGAGTTAAGTGGAGGGTGCACTATGCCGCGCAGATGGACTAAAGAAGAAGAACAAAAACTTAAAGAACTATATGCGAGCACAGATACGTCAAAGTTAGCACAGCTTTTTGACAGAAGTGTAATTTCTATCAAGAAAAAAGCGTATACCTTGAGTATTTATAAACCTAACCCTGGATGGCCAATAGGTAAAAAACCAACCGAAGAACACAGAAGCAAATTGGGTCACCCAGGGAATAAGTATGCTTTAGGCCATAAGCATAATAATGAAACGAGAAAAAGGATGTCTGACAGTCATATTGGGAAAACCTTATCGGAAGAAGCCAAACTAAAACTATCAGAAAAACGGAAGGGGGAAAACAATCCGTTTTGGGGCCAATCTCATACAAAAGAGTTTAAGCTATGGGCATCAGAAAACATGAAAAGAGAAGACCATGGAGCCAAAAAATTTTGGGATAGCTTAACAAAGAAAGAAAAGTTGAAAATTTGCATGCCAGGGATTATAGCTGCAAACAGGACACAGCCAAAAGCATATACCTCAATCGAGATTGCCGTTCAAGAAGTATTAGATATTCTAAACATCGAATATGAAGCACAAAAACCTATCGGCAAGTATATAGCCGATTTTTACATCCCTGCCCAAAACCTAATTATAGAGTGTGACGGCGACTATTGGCACTCTTTGCCAGATGTCAAGAAAAGAGATAAACAGAAAGATAAATACCTCCGCAAGCAAGGTTATACAGTAAAGAGATTGCCCGAAAAGGTAATCAAAAATGATAAACATACTGCTGTTAAGCAAGCATTAGGGAGTTGATTAAATGGCAATATATAACAAACTGCCTGTCAGGGTAAGAGGATCGGAATGGGGCAGGACTGTCATAAGCACAATGGTGAGGGATGACTCCCAGGATGACATCCCCAGGCGAGGCAACCGCCACAGAAGGGGTAAACACGTCCCCACCATTGTTGACCAGCTAGTCAAAACTGGTGTAGGCTGGAAGGAGAGAAAATCTTAATGAGCTATGACAAACATACCTGGGGCGACCAGAAAATCAGAGCGAACCTAGTCACACCTGAAAAACTTAGACACATAGAAACGCAATACGAGCTAGCCCTGCCCGATGCCCGTGTAAATAATACACAGCTTGAAGCGCAAGTGGCAAGCACAGCCCCGACAGGCGAACAGGCTATGGTGTATTTTAACACGGAGGATAACCAGCTTTACGGGTATAACGGGACAGAATGGGTATTGATAGGGAGTGATTTCATTGTCATATAGCAAAACTAACTGGGACGAGAATACAGGGATAACCTCTGCTCGGCTGAATAACCTTGAAACGCAGCACGAACTTGCGATAGTTGATGCCCGTGTAGAATCTGCCGAGCCGCTTAAAGTTGAAATTGTTTCCAGCCTTCCTTCTGCCGGCAACCAGGGAAGGATGGTTTTCAACACAGCAGACAACCGCTTCTATTTCGACACGGGAACAGCATGGAACGTGGCGGCTGTAACCAATGTAGGGGAGGAAAACTTCACCCCTGGAACCTCAAATCAGTCAATATCGGAAGGTTATCACGATGGCAATGGAACAGTTGACGGGGACAGCGACCTAGTAAGTGGAAACATAAAATATGGTGTAACGATTTTTGGGGTTAACGGAAGCTTTGACCCGCCTCCTGATTCGTTTGATTCTAATGCAAATGTTTCTACCACCTCGGTGTCAAGAGATGTTGGATTCCCTTCAGGTAAGTCTGGCATAGTAACAGCCACAGGGTGTGCCTACCGTAGTGGTCCAGGGGCCGCACGAGCACGACCAAATGTAGACGGTGTAGAAGTAGCTTCGTCCAATGCTTCTGATTACGATCATACGGCTGCCGCTGCGGGGGCAAGAGCAGGTATGTCAGGTACTGTTGAAATTAGCCAGGGTGGCAATAATGATGAAGAGATAATAGGAGGTTCAGCAGTATGGAAAAGCTAAGACGTTTATATCAGTTGCCGATAACAGGTAAATGTAAAGTTGTTAAAACTGATATATCAACTAAAATAGTGGGTCATCAGGATAATGTTGTTAGATGTGTTGGCATTGATAGTTTCAAGCAAATTGAAACAAGTTTAAAATGCTCTTATAAGCCCTTGTTTTATGACTTGAAGAATAATTATTGCATTGTTGCATTAGAAATGGAAGAAGAAGACCATGATAAATTTAATGACTTTTTAAATGAAAATAGCGAAAAAGACATTTTCAATAGGGAGGAAGTAGAAGAGTTGAAGATTGAAGATGAAGATAATCTTGGATATAAAGATTATATATTTTGTAATATGCAGGAGAATCAATTTAAAGAAAAAAAAGATTTGTTCTTAAACTTTACGTCAGAAGAAAGATTTAACGAAATAGTTAAACAAATGGAAAGTTAATTCGCATAAGGTTAATTAAATAAAAGACTGACAATTGAATACTGGGCATAGATGGCAGGCCAGCCATAAGACGGGTTTCCTTGTTCCCGTCTTTTTCTATGCCCTTTTTTAATTAAAAATTTATTTGAGGAGGTGATAGCTTGCAGATATACCACCACAACGAACTCTCCGGTCAGGTGTGGCAGGAGGCTAAACAATACATGGAGGCCATGCCGATACCTTACAAGGAGTTATT
>PWGF01000523.1 GCA_003554375.1 Spirochaetaceae bacterium | reverse complement strand
CGAGCCGCGGGAAACGGGAGAATATCTGCGAAATCGGGACCATACGGATGCGCATCACCCCTTCCTGCAGCTCTCCGGCAACCCGTCCCAGGTTCTGGCTCATCGAGCGATACTTGCCGATCGTCCCTTTGAACCCATTCTCGACCGTCTCGAATGTCTCATATACGTCACCAAACTCGTCCGCGATTCTGCGCCGGATATCCTTGATACCAGCTCCCTGTTGGACCTCCTCCAGATACTTCGGCAATGCCTCGAACAGCTGCTTCAGTTGTTCCCGATGGGCCTTCTCCGACTCCTGTAGTGCGTTCAGATTATCATTGAGCTCGTTAACGATCTGATTGAATCCGGCCTTAAGTATCACCGTTTCACTGACGAGATTCAGTAGCTGATCGATCCGCCGGCTATCAACTCGGAGAATAGAGCTGGCCCCGGCTTGCCGCCGAATGTCCGAAGCTGCCTGCTCCGCGCTCCGGGCGCCACTTCCCGAACCTTCCGCCCCAGAACCGGATGACTCCTCCCCGGTGGCGCCGACATCCGCCTTGCCGCCACCCGGCGCGCCTTCTTTCCCATCGCGGGCAGCCGCGTGCTCCGGCGTCGCAGTTGCGCCGAATCCTTGCGCCTGGTCCGGCCTTGGCTCCCGTTCCGCCGCCACCCCGGAGGTATCCCCCGCTGCGCCGGAGCGTCCGGCCCCGGAGGCGCGTTCGGCTAACGCTCCCGATCCGAGCTCCTGGCCGACCGCATCCGTCTCCGAAGCGCCCCACATCGTCTCAATTGAGACCGAGCGTGTCACATCGGGGATCGTGCATTGGCGCTCCAACTCCGCTCGGGGCTGCGCCGACGAAACGTAGTAGTCCACGACCGGATGGAAGACGTCTGCATAGAGCTCATCGAAGGTTGGATTGGTTCGGAGCACGTGCCCGAGCTTCTTGAGCGCTGCAAAAGCTTGAATCCCCCCGACTGTGTTCATCGGATTATTCTCATCGAAGTGAATACGAAGACGATACAGAGACTCGCCCGGTCCGACAGCATCTTTGAGCTCCAGCCACTCGTACTCGCTTAACTCGCCGCCGGCTGCGTCCGCGGTAGCGTCTCCTGCCGTCTGACGGCGAGCCGGCGACTCTCCCCGATCCCGAGCTTGAACCTCTGCGGCGTCACCTCCGGTGCCCGCCGAGGAATCCGACGCCGGGGAAGCCCTGCTCTCCGAAGCGTCCCGCTCACCCGCCTGGTCCGGCGCGCCACCTGGTACGGTGCCCTGACCCGGCTCCGCCGCCCCAGCACGATCCCCGAGGATCGAAGGGGCCCCCACAGCATCAGCAAGCCGTTGCTCCAGGTCGGAAGGGGCCTCAGGGACACTCTCCCCTTCCATGCGCCGCCGGAGCATCGCCTTGAGCTGGTCAACACACTCAAGCACGATGTCCACCAATGAGTCGGTAACCCGCGCCTTCCCACCTCGAACAACGTCCAGCGCATCCTCGATGACGTGGGTGAACTCGGCGATCTCCTCCATCTGCACGGTGCCTGCAGCGCCCTTGAGGGTATGGGCGGCCCGGAAAAGCTCGTCCACCGCATCCGAATCGCCAGGATTGTTCTCCAGCACCAGGAGGTTCTGCTCCAGGATATCCACCTGAGCTTCGGCTTCCGAGAAGAAGTCTTTGAGAAGCTCTTCGTTCGCAGGGTCCAGGTAGTCACTCATCGGCGGCTAATACTGTGGAGCAGAAAACTCCCTTCGTCAAGCAAACCACGTCGAGAAGAACGGATGCCCGCCGTGCGCTCCGTGTGCGCCGGATTGCGCCTCAGAGTCTCATACCTCGCCAAAACACACCGACGATGTGATATGAGTAGCCGATAATTGTGAGTAGCCGATAATCGGCAGATGTCGGTAGTCGAGTGCACGGGGAACCGTTGCCGGTCCGCCCTCGCATCGGGACCCACGGATCAAGCACACGTCTCGAATCGGACGACACATCATGGAATTGAACGACGAAACCTATTACACTTCACTGTATCGAGGAGGGCCGCTCATGATTCGACGCCGGAGCTTTGTGCTCTGCTGCGCTCTGCTGTGTGTAGGCGCAACCGCCTTTGCAGCCGATGTGCAACTCGATCCGTTCTCTCTTCTGACGCGCGGCGAAGTGACGGACGGAACCTTGGCGCTGGAGACGGTGGGGGATATCGGCATCCGCGTGGAAAGCGGGTACCGAACTACCGCAGCTGCGCGTTTCGGCGTGACTACCTCCTCGCCGGCGGTGAACTCCGCTGACGCTGACTCCCAGCCGTCGGCCGTGGAGTTCCGGGGAGCAGAGCTCGGTGTCCGCCGGTTTCTCGGTACTCCGTTGCGAGTCCGCTACTTCACCGGTAGCTTGGACCGTCTGGGAAGCGGCAAAATATTCGCGGAACGTTTCGGAACGTACCCGATCGAGCCACTCTACCAGGGGCTTTGGTACTCGGCCACCGGCCAAACCGT
The DNA here is from genome assembly GCA_003554375.1 of Spirochaetaceae bacterium. Lineage (GTDB taxonomy): Bacteria > Spirochaetota > Spirochaetia > DSM-27196 > SKKC01 > PWGF01. Next base: position 10,928 of record PWGF01000523.1, on the reverse strand, counting down.
TTTCGAGGGAGTCCACGGCATTCACGGAACGGGGGTCGCCGTCGACTCCGGGGACCTGTGGGACACAGTAGAGAGCTATGTCTACCTCTATCAAGATGACCGTATCGATGCGAGCACCTACTCGGCTGATTTCCGAACCGCTTTGGTTGCCGGAGCATTCCACCTGGAGTTTTTTGGTGGCGCAACGTTTCCCGCGGCAGTGGCGGGACGTTACCGCGCCGGCATCTTCGCATCGCTTGCGAGCGAGCAAGGAGATGCGCTGACCACCCAGATGGGCATTACGCACCTCGAGCCCGGAACCGACGAGCCTCTTGACCCGGAGAACTTCTACTTCCTTTTCGAGCCGCGAGTGGGCTTCGATCCGGTTTTCGTGACTCTGACCCTTTTCTGGCATCCCGGCGTGTACGACCATCAGCCAACTGAGACGGCCGGGCTGATAGACGTGAACTCCCGCATCGAAATCGGCGATCCCAAGACTGCCCCTACAACAGCAGGTATTGAGGGGCGCGTACGCATCCCCTCAGAGAACGATACGGAATTCGCGGTGTCCGTCGGACCATTCGCCCAAACGCGAATCGACGGAGTAGAGATCCAGGCACGGCCACTTGTGAACGTACTCCCGCTCTCGTGGCCCGATATGTTCGAGTTCCAATTGGGCGTTCAGGCACACCTGTGATCAAACGAGCCGTCAGCCCGCGGTTTGTGGCACCCAGTGTTCCATGGCCAGGGTGCACCGACAAGAACGAAACGGTGAAGAGGTACCGGATATGAAACGAAAGCAGACGATACTCGCTCCCGTTCTTGGAACGCTTCTGCTCATCTGCGCGCCATTCACCCCGGCTGCGGAGACAGTGCTGTACGCCGGCGTCAACAACTTCTCCCTCGCCGACGATCCCGACGCACCGGCCCTCCAGAGCAATCGCTTCGCATGGCGTGCAGGTGTGGAGTTGCACCGCGAGTTGCATGAGGAGTGGGATCTCGTTTTGGTTTCCGAACGCCATCCCGACCTCGGCCTCCTCACCCACGCGACCATCGTTCTCGATTTCGAGAACCTTCGCATCGGCTTCGGGCCCGTCTACGGGCTTCAGCCCTCTCTCGACCGCCCGCTCGTGGGCGGGATCAGCACCATCCTCGATCTCACCAGCCCTGACGTCGGGTTCGTGACGGCCAATCTTGCCGCAAGCGTGAGCTCGCCTGCCCTCTCCACCGACACGTCCTTTATGTCGCTCGACGCGGAGGCAGGGTTCTTCGTCCCGAACGCCCGAGTCTCGCTCGCCTATCGCAACAAGGAGCGTACCACGGAGGCGGCAGACCGTATCGCCACACGAAGCCTCCGAGAGTATGCCGGTGAGGCGGAGGTAAGACGCCCCGGCAGCCCGTACGGGCTCGACTTCGGTGTCGCGTATCAGCAGCGCTCCCGTGTCTGGGACCCGGGCACCCCTGTCGAAGACCTCCACCGCCTCAACAGCGTCGTGGTGCGAACCGGGGTCCATTTCCTGCCCCTGGAGTCTTGGGACTTCGGGATCGTCGCCGACTTCGACGTTCTTTCCTTTGGAAGCGGGGAGTTAGCCGGAGTACGCGCTCACGAACAGTTTCTCTTCGACAGTACGCTTCAGGCACGCTATACGCCGGGCGACTAAGGCACGAGCCACCCCCGACGCTTCGGGACTAACCCGATCGGCTGTAACTATCGATCGGGGGCAACAGTCCGCGGTAGTCCTCCTCCGGATCTCCGGGGTATCCCCGCAACCCGAGGAGTGCCCTGGGGAACCCAGAAGTGCCCGGAGAACGAACCGCCGAGTGCCCTGGGGAGAAAGCCCAGAAGGGCCCGCTCAACGAACCGGAGGGGGGGAGGGGCCGGGGAAACGAAAAGCGCCCCTTCCCCACGATCACAGCGGCGAAAGGGGCGCTCTTCTCTTTCTACGGAGGGGACGATAACCTCGACACACCATGCGCCGCAGAGTACCGTGCGAGGCTGTGGACCAAAGGACAAAACCTTCTTTGCAGCCTTCCACGGCGAACACCGACCGAGCACAGACGAAGGGCTTTCTGATGAACCGCCGATCCGGCGGCGACAGGCTCCCCCCGCCCGACTCCGTCTATGTCAAAGTTACTGCTGTATCTGGATCACCTCACCATCTTCGACATCGTCGAGGGTAGTGTCCATCAACCGCTCTTCCAGCATGCGCAGTGCCTGCGTGCGGCCCATTCGGCTCATCTCACGGCGACGGCGCTCCGATTCCCGTGCATCCAAGATCCCCCAGATCTCCTCGTGGTCTATATCCGGCTCGATGTCCGGCTGCGCGAGATCGTACACCAATGTGAGATCCTTCAAATACGTCACGAAGTCTCCGCCGGGATCGTCCCCGTCACGATAGATGCGGAATCCAACGACCTTCCGCATGGGAGCCGTTCGTGGATAGAGCGGCATTACCTCCAACTCACGATTGCGTACATCTTCGACGTAGTTGGGGTTATTCCAACCGATTGTGTCCCAGCCGTCGTACTCCAGATGACCGAGCATGACTTCCTTCACGTTCCGGTCCTGGTCCATGACAATAGCGCTGATTCGGTGCGGGTAATTGAGTCCGAATACGTTGGCACGGATCTGTCGTATTGTGCCCACATTCCGCACCACGCCGTATCCGTCACCGAAACGATCTTCTTCATCGAACGACGGGATCTCAAACGGAGGCTGAATCAACGCCCAGCTGTTGAAGCGTCCCTCCGGGAAACGAACCCGTACGCCCATCACCGGCTCTCCCGCGAAGCGCTCCGCCTCCTCACGTACGACCGCCTCTCGAGTGAACGAATGTTGCATGGTATTGACGGTCCGTGACGAGCTGGCAAGCCTGACTTCCCAGTTTTCTATTGCCAGGGAGCTCCGCATATCCTCGCGCTCTTCCTCCGGAAGCGCCGCGATGGGGACGTGGCGGAGGTCCAACAACGTCTGCTCGTTCTCCCCCGGGAACTCCTCCGAATCAGCGATGAGCAGGCTAAAATCGATTAGTACACTCTCCTCAGCCCATGCGATGCCGCCGAAGAGGAACATTGCTCCGACGAGTAGAATGAAAATCCGTTTCATTCGTTGCTCCTTGATCCCTCCGTGGTTTTGTGCCCAGTTGGACGCACCACTAAGTATATGCAATCCTCACACCATGTCAAACCACCCGCTTCGGAGAACCCGCGGTACTCCGGCGGGTCGGGTGTCGCCCGTGTAGGCTCTCAGGGGTCACCCGTTTGGGGCCCTCGGACGTCTCTCAGCCCGCCCGTAGGGCACCTCCCCTTCCACAGTGATTAGTACGTCCTCGATGTCCCGGAAGTTGTAATGGACCGTGTGCCGAATAGCCTCGAGACTCTCCGAAAACGTAAGGTTCAGATCCGGCGAATCCGAGAGAATGCCGTCACTCAAGTCGATGAAGGCGCGGTTCCCCCGAACGATAACGCCCCTGAGCCGGGTCTCACGCGGCACAACTCGCGAGTTCTCGAGTCTATTCGGGCCGTAGAGAGCCTCTCCGACCAGAAGAGCTACATCCTCCGATGGATCGTTGCGCACCGGCACCACGCGACGCTCTCCCGTTAGCTCCGTACCGACCGCGCGAGGGAAGAACACGACGCGCTGTGTGCGCGCCGGACGAAACGCGACGAAGAGAATAATGGAAATCAGAAGTGCTGCCGCGAAAAGCGAAAACCACAGAACTCGGCTCGAATAGAGGGGGTATTTCATTCAACTACCGTCGGTGACCCTTCTCAGCTGGTGGACTCGAATTCCTCTACGAATTGTCGAATGCCACTGTACAAGCCTTCCGCCAGCTTGTTCAAGTAATCCTCCCGACGCAGTAACCTCGCCTCGGCTTCGTTCGTGACGAATCCGAGCTCCACGAGCACGCTCGGCATATTGGCGTTTCGGACGACCGCGAAATTGCGCTCGCGAACTCCACGGTTCTCCGTGTACTGCCCGACAGCACGGTCCAGTCCCGCTACAAGCCGGTCGGCCAGGTGGTAGCTCTGCAGAGTCAGCTCCTCTTCTTTCATCGTATTGAGTATTGCGTGAATGCTTCGCCTGCTCTCATCGAGCTCCTCCGGCGCGATCACCTGACGCCGGACATCCGGAGGCAGATACCACGCCTCGAATCCCCGAGCACGTGTGTTGAATGAGGCATTTGCATGAACGCTGACAAAAAGAACGATCTCTTCTTCTTCTTCGGGGATCTGGTTGGCGATGTCGGTGCGCTCGTCGAGACTGAGGAACTCGTCATCTTCCCGGCTCAAAACGATATCGCGCTCCGGCAGTCGCTGTTCCAACAGATCGCGGAGCCTGAGCGACACATCGAGCACAATGTCCTTCTCCCGTAGCTCGAACGCGCCGTCTCCCGAACCGTGGCGCCCGACCGTCCCCGGATCGCGTCCGCCGTGTCCCGGATCGATGAAGATGGTGGAGACGTACGCGCGGTCGTCGCGTGGGATTTCGGGACGAAGCGTCGAGGCGATCAGCGAGGCCGCCTCCGGTGAGAGCTTCACATGGCCGTCCGAATAACGAACCTCTCCGGCTTGACGGAGCTCACGCCGATCTATCGCGAGCGTCTTACTTCCGACCATAAACCGAACGCTACGATCTCCCCGGCGTATCTCCCCCAACTCCGTCTGCGGGTCCCACAGAAGCTCCCCGCCTAGCTCACGCGCCACGTCGAACGCGCGCTGGTACTCCGAATACTCTCCGGCCCCGGACTGCCGAACCGGGCCGGCCAGAAGCAGCACCAGGATGACCAGAGAGGCGACGCCCCAGGGGAGCGAAGAGCCGCGCACCGTTGGCCGCGACGGACTTCTCCTTCGCCTGCCGTCTCGTGCGCCTCTTTCGGTAACTCGGGACATACGGCAATACCGCGGCATCATCGGCGCAAGCCGGCGTGCCGTGTCGGCGTGTCGGTCGCCAAAGAACTTATCCAATCGAGCAACGCGTGCGAACATAGGGCGTCAGTAACAGTATCGATCAGAAACCGGCCCCCCTGTAGCCCGCCGCGAGCAATCGCACGCATCAGCAACGAAGAGAGAAGCTCCACCTCGTGTACTGAGACGGACAACGTTCCACTTCCGTCAAACGTCCGGTTTTCGCGCGTTATGAGCTCGTCCCGTTCGAGCTCGCCGACCACATCGGCGAGGCTTCGGCCTGTCCAGTCGCGGTGCGTCTCGGTCCGCAGGGCCTTGCCCAACGGCTCCCCGACGGGCACCGGTGGAGCCGATCGAATCAACTCATCCCATCGCTCATGCGAAATGCGCATTACGGCGGCCTTCAGAAACGGCGTCGCGGTGCATTCGAGCGCTTCCTTCGACGTGACCTCCGTCCCCACCCCAGCGGGTCTCGGGCCATCGGTGAAAAGGAAAGCAAGCGTAGCTTCGTCTCCCGCGCGGAGCACGATCCGCGTCTGTCGCACGCCACGCCGAGCCGCTCGAACGGCTTCCCGGCGCGTTGCCGCGGTGACAATGACGTTGGCACACTTCTCCACATTGTTGGTCGGGAGATGCACGGTGCTTCCCGGCCCGACATGCGTGAAGAGCTCGGACTCCGCTTCGGCGCCTGCCGAGACGGTTTCGAGTCGCTCCACGGTTCCAGGGATCGAGATGATCGCCCGTTCAGCACACACCCGCCTTGGGCTCCCGAGCTCCCGCCGCGGCTCGTTCGGCAGGTGCGGGCGAAGCCCGCGCGCTATCCGGAGCGCTTCACGTGTGGGGTTGGTTCCGTAGGCGTACGGAGTGGTCCATCCCGACATGTAGCCGCCCGACAGACGAGCGGCGATCTCGCCGACCCAGGCTTCCGCTCCCCCGGCACCGGGCCGAACGAACACGTCTCCTTTCGCCGCTCCATTCCGGATGCCGAGCGCTTCGACGCCCCGGACAAAGGTATCGACAAGCTTGGCATAAGCGTCGCCGGAGAGTGCCGTCGGAATGGTGTGTCCCATCTCAATGAAATAGGGCGCAAAACGGATATGCCGGTCGGCGACGCCGCACGGGACGACACGCCCTTCCACGACCAACGCGTCGATGCTGTATTCCCGCCCGGGGATGAGCGATTCTCGGATGGCCCGGCCGGAGCGTGAGCTTGCCGTGGCGGCCTCGAGCGCCGGTCCCAAGTCGTCCTCGGCCTCGACAACGCGGACGCCGCGCGCCCCCATGTTGTCGACCGGCTTCACTACGCAGGGATAGCCTACATTGCCATCTTCCGCAGTGCGTCGTCCTGCTTCATAGATCTCGTAATCAGGGACCGGAACACCGGCTTGGCGGAGCGCCCGGCGCATGAGCGCCTTGTCGCTTGCGCGGAGAGCAACGCGATACGGGAGTCCCGGCAATCCCAGCCGCTCGGCCACCCACGCTACCGTCGTAGAGAAATCCGTGCCGGCGGTGAAGACGGCGGTTACCCCCTTGACTCGTGCGGCCTCTTCCATCCCCGCGCAGTCAGCGAGATCGACGTGGAGAAACTCGTCACACAGTGGCCGCCCGGGGCAGTCCGCGTTCGCGTCGGCAAGCAGAACGGTTACGCCCTCCTCCCGGGCCGTGCGCAGCGCCGGAAGCTGCATAATGCCGCCGCCGAGAATGAGTACTCGTTCCATCCGCCGTTCCTCCGTCTTTCGTTCGGCGCCTGGGCCGTGCCCCGGTCGTCCGCTCGCTCTCTCACGCGAGAGTCCTGCCCGTCGCCCGGCGGCTCGACGGCTTACGCCGGGGCGCCCCACGCCTTACCCTCCCCGGGCGGCCGATGCCCTACGGCGCCGTGCGCCGGCCGGCGTCCAACCGGGGATCCCGGACCGCATAGGCCTCGAAGGTATCGCCTAGTCCCAGAAGCGCCGAAAACCGCCGGTATACCGTCTGAGGCAGCCGACTGAAGGGATACGGAGCTCGCTCACGGTGGTGCCCGGTACTCCGGATGCTCCGCAGCCGGAAGCCTTCGCGCCGGAGATACCCATCGATCCGCCGTGGGTCCCAGACCGTAAGATGATCGTCGGGGCCCGCCTCCAGAAACGCCCTCCGGTCACGCAACGCCGAGATACCGCTGAGGCTCGGAGTAGAGAAAGCAAGCGCTCCTCCGGGCCGGACCCACCGGCGAAGCCGGCGAAATAGCTCGGCGAGGTCGACCAGGTGCTCGATCACGTACCAGAGCGTCACCGCATCGAAAAGGGGGACCCCGAACGCTCTCTCCGGATCGAGCCGCTCTACCGTCCCCGCCCAAGCGGGGATGCAAAGCTCTTCACGCACATAGCGCGCTGCCGGCTCGTAGGGTTCTACGCCGTAGGGGCGGAAACCCGCCGCTTCAACCTCCGCCAAGAAAGGACCATACGCGCAGCCCAGGTCGAGTACTCGGCCTTCTTTGGGAACCACTGTCGACAGATGACGGACCCGCGGCCGGGAAAGCCGGCGGATGTGGGAGAAGTCCTCCAGGTAGCTTCTCCCGTACTGGGAGGCGTACTCCTCCAAGAAGTAGGGGGACCCGTAGCAAATGCGGTTTTCGTGGAACCGCTCCAGAAAGACCACCCCGGGAACGCCCGCGCGCCGGAACGTCCGCTCGGCGGTTCGCTCGAGAACCCGGTTGCCACGACCGCCGGTAGCCGGCGATGCCCCGGAGGTGGTCGGCCTGAACTCCGCGATTCGCTGCGCGATCGTGCGGCCCGGCGCGGGACGAAGCGCCTCCTGGCGGCGATACACGTGCGAGAGCTCCCGAAAGAACCGGGCAAGGAGGCCTCGCCGGACCGCGCGCGTGCCGCATACCGGCAGCCCCCATTGAGCTGCAAGCCTGCTATGGTACGAGCTGTGGCCCACGATCGCCACTGCCGCCCCGGCCGAGAGAGCTTCCAGGGCAGTAAGCCCGAAACCACATATCACAACGTCGTATGCTCCCAAGTGAGCGGCCAGGTTATCCGTCCGGAGCACGCTCGGACCGGCGCAGTCGCTTGGACCGGCGCGCTCCGTCCCGGTGTCCTCGCGCCGAAAGCGGCTCCCGATCGCTACCGTCACCCGTGCATTCGGAACGGTACGGCGCACCGCGCGCAGCACCGAGCGCGTCAAGCCGTTCGGGTCTTCACCGCCGAGGGTGATCAGCACGCGAGGCTCCGCCGTCTCGACGCTGTAGCGGGATCGCGCGGGGAGCGTATTGGCGCCCGGATCCACCGCGTTTGGCCGATGGGGCTCCTCGTTGGGCAGCGTGTCCAGAAGATACGAGCAGTAGCGCCGGCCCGGACCGCCGACGTCGACTCCGAAAACCGGCCCGAGCTCCAGAAGACGCCGAACGTGCGCCGCTTCGACGTGACGCGCGTCGAGGACCACGGCATCGTAGCGAGGTAATCCGGATGCGCCGACCTTCGGCGTCTCAGGGGATTGCCCGAAAGCCGCCGACGGGAAGAGACCTTCGAAAAGCGCCACGCCCTCGAGCGCACCGGTTCCGGCGGAGTCGGCCGGTACTTCCGATCCGGTCCGCTCGCCTCCTTCCTCAACGCCGGCTCGGCACGCCGACGACGGAGGTGCACCGGCGCAGCTCTCCAGTCGCGCGTTCGCCGTCCCGAGGCAGTGAGGCTCCGAGATATAGTCATCCCGGATCGGAGCGAAGTCCGCGCGGCACAGGTTCGGGCCTACGATGCGCACTAACTCGTCCGCCGCTCGTCGGGCCCGGACGGCATGGCCGGTTCCGTGGCCACGACGTTGATCCGCCACAAAGAGGTAACGGCGTATGCTCATCGATGCTCGCCCCCACGGCAATCGTCTCGGCGCTCTCGCGCGAACCGAGTCGGGTGTGCTCCCTCGCCTACTCATGCGGTTCCGGTAGCAAGACATCCGACGGACCGCAGCCAGCCCACCAGCGCCTCGAGCTCGATCGGGTCCCCGTGATAGAGGTCCGCGTAGATCCGGCTCAACAGCCTGTAATCCTCGAGCGTATCGAGGGTTACCGGAACGTCGCAACGGAGCTCCGGCGGAACCGGCTCACGAACGAGTCGAAACCGTTCCGGCCGGTGGTAGATGAACGGCGTCACGTGCTCCCGGTCATAGTCCTCATTCGACTCCGCCCACGCGCTCTCCAGCGCCGAGCGAGAAACCACCTCAACTCCCGAACCAAGCGGCATCCCGAGAAGGATCGTGTGATCGGCCTGCGCCGCCGCGTGCCGAGCGATCGTTTCGCGCCCGACCCACGGCGAGACAAGCGGATTGTCGGCCGTTGCTCGTATGACCGTTGATGCACCCACCCGGCGTGCCGCCTGCACGTATCGGTCCAGCACATCGTGCGAGCTTCCGGCATAGAGGGCGAAACCGCGCCTGCGCGCGTGAGGCGCGATGACGCCGGCGCTCCGTTCATCGGTTACCACCATGTACGCGTCGGCTTCGATCCGGGAAAGCGCGTCCATGGCGAGGTCGATCACCGAACGGCCGCCGAGCTCGAGCAACGCTTTGCCCGGCAGGCGGCTCGACGTCAGGCGCGCCTGTAAGAAAAGTGCAGTCATCTCCCGTCGTACTCCCATAGCTCCGTTACTCGCGCCGCCTCCTGTACGAAGTGATACCGGTAGCGGCGAACCCATGCCCGCGCCTCGCGGAACAGGCGAATCGCGGACACAAGCGATCCTTTCGTCCTTACGAAGAATCGGAAGAAACGGGACCACCCTAAAGCGCCATGGTCACCTAAGAAGCGAACGGCGAGGTTCTTCAGATAGAAGCGACGGTAGTCATGATCGAGCGTCGTATCCTCAGGAGGCGGGTCGGCGAGCTGCGTTATCCGGAACGCCGTGAAGCAGCGAAGCTCTTCCCCCCACATGAAAGCGCGGAAACCGAAATCGAGCTTCTGCCAGTACGGGCTCTCGATCGCCGGGTCGTAGCCGGTCGTTTGGAGGAAACGCTCCCGATTGTAGATCCCGACGTAGTCGTACGGGTAGATCGTCGCTCCTTCGTCGTGCGCTGCGGTCTCCGGAACCACTCGAAGCAGCCCGCCATAGAACGCCGGGATACGGAGGCTCGGGACCGTCTGCCCGCGCTCGGTCCGAACGGTCGGTACGCTACAGACGCATGCGAGCTCGTCGATCCGATTGAGAACTCGCTCCGAGAGAGCTTGAACCTGCATGTCGTTCCAAACGACCAATACGAGCCGACCTCGGGCCTCCTCGACAGCCAAGTTGACGCGCTCCCCGGTGGACATGGCGCGCTTGAGAATGAGAAACCGCACGCTCGGATACTGGGCCGCAAGCGCTTCCACGTCGTATGCGGGATTCGGCCCTTCAATCGAGAGGATGTCGCCGTCCCAAGATTCCAGCCGCTGGAACTGCTCGCTGCGCCCAACACGTCCCCCCCGGTTGAGGACCACGATCGAGAGCCGCCGCTGCTCGTGACGCGCGCCATGTTGGAGCCCCCCGGTCACTACGGTGTAGGCCGATCCGTTCGTATCAGAAATTGAACGTATAGTACTCATCGCAGCTCGCGCAAATCCCTGGGTAGCTTCCGGCGATCTGGCTCCCGTGCAGCGCATCGCCCCTACTCCATATCGTATCGATCGACTCTTGGAAGGCGTTTCCGAGGCGCTCCGTCACCTGGAAATCCTCCCGACAACGCGGGACCGTCCCGTCGAGAAGGACGTACAGATCCCGTTTGTTGTGCCAGCACGGAAAGCGGTTGACGGGGGAGAGGTCGACAACGGACCGGTCCGGCAAGCGCCCGGAGAACGAGTCGTACTTCTGAATGATCACGTTGTCGGTTCGCGCGCTCCACCGGCGGTAAAACTCCTCGAGGTGCTCCTCGTTCTCCTGCATTCGAACGGCTTGAATATAGGTCTGCTCCGGAACGGTTCCGAGCAGAAGCTCGGCGGTGTCGTGCGCTTCTCTGAAACCACGGCCGCGCAGCTCTTCGTACCGCTCGGGATCGTCCGCGTCCAGGCTTACAATCCAGAGAAGCGAACCGGCAGGCGTACT
>PWGF01000321.1 GCA_003554375.1 Spirochaetaceae bacterium | reverse complement strand
GCACACCGGTCACCGGCCTCGGTATTGCCATTGGAGGAACGGTTCACCACGGCCGCAATCACTTCGCCGGTGAGTTTCGCAGCATCCGTGCTCGTGCGAACACGGGGAGACAAGTCTCGCTCTCTCTACGTGAGCTCGACGAGGCAATCGACAATCCGCAACTGATGCGACGTTACGTCGGTGAGATAGCCGAACACGTTGCGCTTCTTGCGAATACCTTCGACCTGACTCACATCTTTCTGGGCGGTGGACTGGAATGGAATGAAGACGACGTCCGCTCGCTGTTCGACCGGGCGATTCGGGCAAACTGGCCCTACCCTGGCCGGACGCCGTGCACGATTGCATTCTCGACGCTCGGTGAACGAGCGGTAGCCTACGGTGCGGCCGGCATGGTGCTCGAGCGCGCATTCGGCGACCACGAAATGCTCAAGGAGGTGATTATTCGAGGACACGAGTCAACGGATGCCGGGGTCTACTCCGGTTCGGCGCGGTAATCGAGGAAATGACCGCGTCTGACCGCCGTTGCTCCGCCGGCAAAACGTCACATTACGCAAGCCGCTGCCTTGCAAGCGGCGAAATGTCCCTGAACAGGAGGGGTACCATGAGGAAAGTTCTACTGTGTATCGCAGTAGTTCTGCTGGTCGGCGGAGTAGCGCTCTTCGCGGCAGGTCGTGGCGAGGAAGTGGCGGTTGTCGACCCAACAGTAACTCTGACGATGTTCACCTACACCGATCTCACCGATGCGGTCGATGTCGCCAACTGGGAAGTCCTACTTGAAGCGTTCCACGAGCAGCATCCGAACATCCGCTTCGAGATCGACCACGGCTATGACGAGGCGTACCACACGCGGTTGCAGGCGATGTCTGCGGCCGGACGGCTCCCGGACATCATGTTTCTCTGGCCTGACGACCGAACCGGTATGGTCACCGCAAGCGGTCAGGCGAAAGATCTTCGCCCGTGGCTCAGCGGTCGCGAAGGCGAGTTCGCCGAGATTGCGATGATGCCCCAGGGGCCGGACGGCGAGATCTTCGAGCTTCCCGAGCAGGTCACCGCCACGCACGTCATGTTCACCAACGAGCGCCTGCTTGGCGAACTGGGACTCGACTTCCCGGCCACCCACGAAGAGCTACTCGCCCAGGGGCCGATTATCCGCGAGGCAGGTCTCATTCCAATCGCGATGGATAACGGCGGTGGCTGGCAGATGCAGTCCACCTTCCTCAGCGCGCTCGTCGAGCGCGCCGGCGGAATGGAGTGGTACAACCGTGCCCTCGCCGGCGACAACGCGAGCTTTGAGGATGCCGAGTTCGTGGCTGCGCTCGATATCGTCCAGCAACTCTATCGCAACGACATGTTCTCCCCCGGCATGAACACCGCCGACTATGGACGCGCGCTCACCGACTTCGTCAACGAGCGAGCGGTCTACTTCATCGACGGTGGCTGGCGGGTGAACGCGCTCGTCGCCGAGCTAACCGACGCGCAGAAGGAGCACGTCTCGCTGCGCACCTATCCCGACATCCCCAATCAGCGGGGAACGCACGGATCGACCGCAATGGTCCAAGGCACCGGCTATGGCATGAACTCGCGCCTGGAAGGTCCCGCCGCCGACGCAGCGTGGGAGTGGATCTGGTTCTATTCCGGACCGATCGGCTCCGAAATCAGGCAACGACACGGCGCCGTGCCCGCCTACCGGCTCGATCTTCCGACCGACGCCGATCCGATGGTCGTCAAACTGACCAGTTTCATCAACGACACGCCGGCCGGGTGGGTGCTCGACTCGGTACTCGGGCAGGAGTCGATGGGACTCCTGCAGGCAGATCTGCAGGAGATGATGCTTGGAAGCCGCACGCCGGTCCAGGTGGCGCAACGGTTCGAACGGTTCGTGGCCGCAAACGAGCGGTAGCAGCGGAACAGCCGTTGCGACCGTCTTGGGGGCGGGCCCGGTGGCCCGCCCCGTCGGTCGGCGATTTCTAGCTCAGGGGCGGGTGACCGGCACTCCGCCCCGCAAAACGATGGAACGGTCGGCCCGGGCGGGTGTCCCTGGGCCGGCCGGGCCGCGGTGGGGGTACCATGACGTCAATCCAGTACCGGCGCGCAAGCTACGTCACCCTGGTCGCTCCGGCCTTTTTCGTATACGCGGCGGTCATCATATTCCCGATCGCATACACCGCCTACCTTAGTTTCGTTCGCTGGCAGGGCTTCGGAGCGCCGCAATGGGTTGCGTTGGCGAACTACACGCGCATGCTCACCGACCCGGTCTTCCTGCACGGGCTGCGGAACAACCTTCTCGTCGTCGGCATCTCGGTGCTCGGGCAGATACCGCTCGGCTTCGTACTCGCCTACGTGATCTACCGGAGAATGGTCCGCGCGGAGAAATTCTTCGAGGTGATGATCTTCCTTCCGATTACGATCTCGCCGGTCGTCGTTGCTATACTGTGGAACCAGATCTTCTCACCTGCCGGCGCCTTCACCGCAATCGTACGCGCGTTGACGGGAAACCCCACCTACATCATGCGCCTCTTCGAGGACCGGACGCTTGCTATCGCGCCCATACTCTTCGTGATCCTGTGGATGTACACCGGACTCTATATGGTGATCTACCTCGCGAATTTGCAGCGTATCGATCCGGAAATCATCGAATCGGCGACGATCGACGGCGCCTCGGAGCCGCAAATATTCACGCGGATCATTCTTCCGGCTATGGTGAACATCATCTTTACTACAACCGTTTTCGCCGTCTCCGGGAGTCTCAAGAGCTTCGATCTCATCTGGGCCTTCACCCAGGGCGGACCGGCCCACTACACCGAGGTCATAGCCATCTACATGTACCGCCACACCTTCCGTTTCTACAACTACGGCCTCGGCGCCTCCACTTCGATGGCAATCATAGTTCTCAGCGTTGTGCTGATCTGCGGCCTCCGCGCGATCGCCCGTTACTTGGAACGGAGGTATGAATAATGGTAACGATACCCCGTACCGGCCGGACGAACACGCGCAACTCAGCGCGCAGTGGCGGGG
>PWGF01000188.1 GCA_003554375.1 Spirochaetaceae bacterium | reverse complement strand
TTACCGGCTCGAGCCGCACGACTTCCCACATGCGGCGGAACGCGCAGCAGAAAGCTTGTCCATCCCCCTCTATCCGCGCCTTACTGGCGAAGAGCTCAGCCATGTTGTAGACTGCCTTCGGCGTGCCTTCGGTACCCCTTCGCCAAGGCGCGCTCCCCCGGCAGAGCTTCGGCAGAGCCCTGGTACAACCGCGGTAGAGGACGATGACGTTCAATGAGCGCTGATGGTTCCATGAGCACGGATACCCCCCCTCGGAAAACGGAGACAGCTTCTCCACTGTTCGTGGGCAACGTCACACTTGACGGGATGCTCTTCGCACGTGCGGTGCGGTCAGAGCAGAGCTTCGCCCGGATCGTTCGCATCCATCCTCCGGTGCTCCCGGAAGGATATACATTCGTCACCGCAGCCGATCTCCCTGTTCGAGCCCGCACCGTTTCCGTACTGAAGGACGAGATCCCCGTCCTCGCGGCAAGCCGCGTCAGCTATCGAGGCGAGCCGGTCGGCCTCGTCGCCGGCCCGGATTGGGATACCGTGGAATCCCTACGATCCCAGACTTCAACGACGTACGAAGCGCTCGAGCCGCGGTTCGAACCAACCGAGGATCCGGAGGAGGCGTTTTATGCACGCGAGGTGGTCAGAGGAGACCCTGCCGGCGCGTTTCTCGGTGCCTTTCAAAGCGTGGAAGGGACTTATGACGTCGAGCCGCCCGACATGGGCTACACTGAGCCCATGGGGGTGGTGGTCGCGCCGGTGAAGGGCGGGTACGACGTGTACGCCCCCACGGTCTGGCCCCACCATCTTCGTCGCAGCGTGGCCGCAGCCCTCGAGGTCACTCCCGGTACCATCCGCGTCCATCAGACCGACGTTGCCGCGGCGGGCTCGACTTGCCTCTGGTATCCAACGTATTTGGCGATACAAGCGACCGTTCTCGCCCGAATGCGCAACAGCCCGGTAGCACTCTATCTGGACGCAGACGAAGACTTCGCGCTCCGCCCGCGCGAAGCTCCCGTTCGAGCCCACTACCGCACCGCGCTGAATAGCAGCGGCGACCCCGCGGCGCTTGAGGCCGACATCAGGGTAAACGTCGGAGCGATACCGGTGCTCTCCGGCGAGGTCGCCGACCGGATCGCGCTGCGAGCTCTCGGGGCTTACCGCTGCGAGGATGCGCGAGTGCGAGTGCGCTGCTACACGACGAACCTTCCACCGCTCGGCAGTGCGGTATCGTTCGGCGAAGCCGCAGCCGCGTGCGCAGCGGAAACACATGCGGCGCGCCTCGTCGACGTTGCACAGCTGGATCCCGTGGAGTGGAAACAGCGTAATCTCCTCCGTCGGGGCGACCACACCCTCACGAATCAACGCCTCAAGGCGTCGGTGGACAGAACGGACGTGCTTGGCGCAACCTCCGCAGCGGCTGACTTCAGGCGGAAACACGCGGCGTTCGAGCTTCTACGTAAACGAGGCAGCACTCCCAGCCGGCGCGGCGATCCGACGCGCGGCATCGGAATAGCCTTCGGGATGCAAGGCGACGGTTTCACGGCGCCCCGCGAAGCGGAGATCCCGACTAGCGTCTCGGTCGTCCTTGAAGAGGACCGCAGCGCTCGAGTCGCCGTTTCCTCGGTGCCCTATACGCGGCGCCTCATCGACGCTTGGCGCGAAAACGTGGCCGCGCTCCTCGCCGTACCCGCGGAAGGCGTTCGCGTCGCCTCCGGAGGCACCAGTGACGCCCCCGATTCCGGGCCGTCGGTTCTCTCTCGAAATGTCGCTATCGTACAGAGACTGATCGAGAATGCGTGCGCCTCAATCAAGCGGCGACGCTTCAAAGCGCCCTTGCCGCTCGAAGCAACGAGAACCGCCGCCGGCCTCAAGCGCGGGAAGTGGGACGACGACACGTTCGAAGGCCGGCCATACGTCAGCGAGAGCTGCGCCGCCGCCGTCGTAGAAGTCGAGTTCGACCCGGTGCGTCTCTCTGTTGCAACCCGCCGGCTTTGGCTGACTGCGGACATCGGCACGATCGTTGACCGGGAGTGTGCCCGAGCTCGCTTGCGCGCTTCGTGCCACCACGCCCTCGACTGGGCGGGGCGCGAAGCGGCGGTGCTCTACGAGGGAATCTTCACCAGGACCGTGAACGCGATCTCCCCGCCCGGCATCGGAACTCCCGAGACGAGCATCGAGCTAGCAAGCAGCGCGGGAAGAGGACGCACCTCCGAAGCGTGCGGTCTGGACCGTCTCCCCTACTCCTGCGTTCCGGCCGCATACCTCGCCGCCGTATCTCAAGCAAGCGGACACTACGCGGACCGGATCCCTGCCTCTTCTCATCTGCTCCACGGCTATCTCGAACACGCTGAGGAAGCCGAAGGGAGTACCTCATGAGCGGTTCCGAGTCGCCACCCATCAGCCGCGTGTCCTTCACGCTGAACGGAGAACCGGTCGAGCTCGACATCGAGCCTACGCGCACAGTGCTCGAGCTGTTGAGAACGCATTTCGAAGTCCCGAGCATGCGTCGAGGCTGCTGTGCGGGGGTGTGCGGCGCCTGTATCATTCTGATCGAGGATCGCGCCCTCCCTGCGTGCATCGTTCCGGCGTATCGGGCAAACGGTCGCCGCATTACCACTATTGAAGGCTTCCGTCACACGCGGGAATACCGCGACATCCGCCGCGCCTTCCACGAGGTAGGCGTACAGGCCTGCTCCTACTGCGAGCCGGCGCGGATGCTTATCGTTCAGTCAATTCTCTCGGCAGGGCTTACTCCCCGGAGCGAAGAGGTGCAACAGGCCGTCGACGCAGTCAAGTGCGCCTGCTTCGCCGGACCGGCCATGGCGGAGGCGGTCTGGGAGGCTGCCGGCATTCGAAACCGGAGGCTTCATGCCCGCAAGCGATGACCGCACAGTCAAGCGCACCGGCAACGAGCGCGCCTCGGGCCCCATCTATACGCCCGAGACTCTCAATGAGCTGTTCGGACTCATGAGGAGCATGCCGGAGGCACGGATCGCGGCGGGCGGGACCTATCTTCTCTCCGGG
>PWGF01000342.1 GCA_003554375.1 Spirochaetaceae bacterium | reverse complement strand
GCCCCGCTGGTTCCTGCGGCTTGCCCCGGGGTCAGGCCGTCCGGGGGTTCCGTCCCGCCGCGCGCCGAACCTCGGCACGGGGGGTCCGCCGGCAGCCGTACTATCCGTGCCGCCTCCGCGCACCGCGGCGCGCACCGGGACCGCCGCGCCGGGGCGCCCGGCCGCCGCCGGCCATGCCGGCTCACAGGCTCCCCCTTTCCACACTTGCGGAGCGCTCGACGCACCTCCGGAGCCGGCCGCCCCGGCGGGCGCCCCTCCCGTCCTTCACGCTTCGGAGCGCACCCCGCGGAGCATAGCCTGCCCCCGCGCCCCGCGGTGAGCTCCCGCTCAGCTCCGCCCCATCTTGCCCGCCGCGTGGTGTCGCCGACACCCCGGCAGCCGGGAACCGCATGGTGGTTCTGCGTCGCTTCCAACCCGGGCACGGCGGCTCACTCCGGCTTACTCGGGGGCCAGTGCCCAGTCCACCGCGCGCCGTGCGTGGATACCGGTCGTGTCGAGCAGCGGGACCGACGCGTCGTCGTCCGTTACGAGGAGCGAGATCTCGGTGCAGCCGAGAACGATCGCCTGGGCGCCCTGTCCAACCAGCTCGCCCATAATTCTCCGGTACTCAGCTCGCGAAGCCTCGTTTACGGTTCCCGTGCATAGCTCGTTGAAGATTACGCGGTGGACCAGCTCCCGGTCTTCCGGTCCGGGGAGTAGGACCGTCAATCCGTGCTCATGGGCCAGACGCTTCCGATAGAACTCCTCCTCCATGGTAAAGCGGGTTCCCAGGAGGCCGATCGTCTCGACCTGCAGCTTCTCCGCCTCTTTTCCGGTAGCGTCGGCGATATGGAGAAGCGGAAGAGGGGTGGCTGCCTCGATTGCCGGTGCGACCTTGTGCATGGTGTTGGTACAGAGAACCAGGAAATCCGCGCCCGCCGCGTGCACCGCTCGCGCCGCGTCCGCCAAGAGCTCTCCTGCCTTATGCCAGGCTCCGGCGCGCTGCAGCTCCTCCACGTCGTGAAAATCCACGCTATAGAGCACGATCCGCGCCGAGTGAAGTCCGCCCAGCCGCTCCCTGACCGCTTCGTTGATGTGACGGTAATATGTTGCGCTCGATTCCCAGCTCATTCCCCCAATCAGCCCGATGACGCGCATCTTTCCTCCCTCCGACAGCAGGCAGCACGTACCCTATGCGATGACCGGTTCACCTTTCGAGGCACTCCTGCGCCGCCAACCGTGACGATGGTATCACGAGCACGGGCCAATCTGCGGGAACGCCCCACTACCAGCGGTTGTACACATCCTCGGCGAAGCCGGTAAGGCGGTCGACGTCTATCCGTGTGCCGTCGTCCAGGACCGCGGCGCCCGAGAACTCGCCAAAGACCTGATGCTGGAGCGAGCGGATAAGGCCGAGATTGGTGCTGGACGAACGGTCCAGGATCGGCGCGAAATCCATCCGGATGCGCCCGTCGGAGCTCGAGAAGCGCCAGGGGCGCAGGTAGTCCGACGGATCGAAGTGGAAGGTGACCTCATCGAGCTTGTGGACCTGTCCCGCGAAGAAGAGTGCGTTCTCGCTTGCGGGCGTCCGGTCGGTAAAACCGTAGCCGATGTTGAACCCGAACGGTGCGCCGGCGGCGTACCCCGAAGCGGAGCCCCAGTACCAGCGGTTCCGGTAGGTCCAGCGCCCCCGGCCCCAATCGAGCGTTCCGAAGTCCGTTTCCGGACGGAAGTCGTAGTGCTGTGAACCGATCCGGAATCCGCCGGAAGCGGGCATGCAGTTGATCTTCCGGTTATAGTAGAACGCCGTACGCTTCTCCGCCCACGAGGTCGCGATGTTGATGCTTTCGAGATCGGGAGGTTGCGAAAGGTGGATCGTGCCCTCCAGGCCCTGCGCGCCGTCCGCGTCCGTGATCCCGGGGGCTGAGACCGAGAGCGTTCGGACGCCCTCGATGCACTCGATGGTGATCGCGAGCTTCTTCGTAGCTACGGAAACGCAGCCGTCGTCGGGGCTCTGAGCAAGGCCGGTGCGTCCGAGGGGAAGGAGCCGCAGAGTATCGACCTGGTGGTAGTAACCGCGGTCCACGTCCAAGAAACAGACCGCGTAGAGCCCGGCGTACCCAAGATCGCTCACGGTTACGGTGAGCCCGTAACGCCCGCCGTGCGAGAGGACCGCGTAGTAGTCCCACTCCTTGACCCGGAGCGCGGACGCCTTGATCGCCCCGCGGTCATACCGCCAATACGGATGCCGCGCCCACCCCTCCTTCGTGATGCGCCCCGCGGCGTCGAGTAGCTCGCGCGGCTCGCGAATCTCGGTCTGCACCCTATCCTCCTTCCGTCCGGCCGGTTGTCTCGCGGCGCATCTGCGCCTGCCAGTATCGCCTCCATCGTGGGGCATCGCGGGCTTCCGGGGGTGCCGCCGCGTGCCGCGGGGCGCCGCTAACGGGGCAACTCGCTGAGGGCGTCTTGGAGCTTGGGAAGCGCCGCAGGGTTCAACCAGGTGCGGCGAACGAAAAAGCCGGCAATGACTTCCGCGTCAATGAGCTCCACCCTTGCCCCTAAGTATAGATCCGCGGCCTCTGCCGGACAAGTTAGGAGCCGGCAACCTGTTCGTGATCTTCGGAGAACCGGACATCGATATCCAGCCGGTAGACGGCTCAGGCGCGCCGGAGGGGCAACAGCTTGAGGTGAGGATCAAGGGCGTGGATGTCTTCGATCCCTCCACGGGCGAGGTGCGAAGCGACAATGCCGACGGCATTGCGTGCTGGTTCATCGATACGGACTACAACGGCGAGAGCTTCTTCGTTCGCCATGCGTATTTCCTCGGCACGAGCGATCCGTACAAATCGCTGAAGTCATCGCTGCGATCGGAGATCAGCGAGGAGGCGTGGGAGACGCTCTACAGCGACACGTCGCGTCCGTTCTCCAGGCCGGCCAACGGACGAATCGCGGTCAAGGTGATCAACCACCTCGGCGATGAGGTGATGAAAGTGTTCCGGGTGTAACGCCGGAGCTGCGCAAATGCACGAGGGCGCCATGGAGTT
>PWGF01000275.1 GCA_003554375.1 Spirochaetaceae bacterium | reverse complement strand
CGCCTTCGGAGGCCGCGTTCCCGGCGGCCCCACCCTCGTCGGCGGCCCTTTGGGCGCGAGCCTCTTCTGCTGAGCCGGACTCCGCCGGATACCGGCCGCGCACGATGGAGTCCGCGATCGTCGTCACCTCCCGTTCATGTGCGAACTCGACCCCGACGGCTTCGACCCTATGGCCACGAGCGCCGGAGCTGACTCGCGCCGCAACCGAGAGCCGTTCGCTCGCAGCTCCGATCTCCGGCTCCTCGAGTACCGCTGTGCGGAGCTCCGGCGACTGGTCTATCAAGAGATCGAGGGGGAGGCGCGCGGCTTCGTCGCGATAGTCGACGCGCATGATCTGCGCGTCACCGGTCTCGAAGTCGCGTACTGAGCCGTATACGTAGCGGCCGTATCCGGCCACCCATGCCAATCCGATGAGCATGACCGCCGTCGCCACTACGAGCGTGAGCGCATTGAGCGCGCTGCGCCGTGGATGGCGGAGCACATTTCGCGCAGCCAGTAGAACGGTTTCCATATCTTCTTACCCCTTTCGCCGCCCGGCGCCGAGTCGGACTCGACGGACGCATGGGCCCGCGTCATCCCGGCAGGCCACCCCCTCTTTCGCCGCATGCCGAGGGCATGCTCAGCGCGTGCCAGGGGTCTGTCCGGCACATGCCCGGCGCATGCCGGGGGCCTGTCCGGCGCATGCCCGGGCGTACGCTCGGCGTACGCCGGCGCACGAGCCCGCTCACTCCTCCCGGAGTAAGCTCGTGATCGGCGAACGCCACAAGAGATAGCCCGCGTAGCCGGCTCCGACGAGCGCAACTCCCAGTCCGGCGCCGGCCGCAGTTAGCCAACTCGATAACGTCAAAACCGGCCGCAACCGCTCGCCCACGCCGAAGGCAACACCTACCTCGCCTACGTAAACGCCGCCCTCCGGCACCGCCAACAGGACGGGCACGGTGAGGATCGTCGCTAATGTCACCCCGGCAAGCGCGACCACGGCTCCCTCCGCCACGACAAGCCCAAAGGCTGCCCGACGCTTGAGCCCGATCGCGCGCATCGTGCCGAACTCCTGAGCTCGGTCGAAGACACTCATGAGAATCGTATTGGCGATAGTGCCGCCCGCCACCACGACCATGAGCGCAACGATCAGAACTCGAACGAGATCGAACAGCTCGAGCGTCACCAAGAATCCTTCATGGATCTGCTCCCACGTACGCACGCGGAGTCCGCCCGGCTCGCCGGGCGACTCGGAAGAGTTGTCCGCGCCACGGCCCTCTCCGGAAGCCGGCTCGACCCCGGAGCGTTCCGGCGACACGATGCCCACGGCCGGGCCGCCCAAACCGGCGCCCGGGGTATTCGCAAGCATCTCTCGGATTCTCTCGGCTACGGCGAGGGCGTCTGCCCGGTCATCCAGGAAGAGAGCGATCTGCCGCGTAGCCCCGTACTGATACGCCATCTCTTCAGCAGTCTCATGCGCCAAGAAGACGCTTGTCCGGTCGAAGTCGGGGTCGTCGGTTTGGAAGAGCGCGGCAACGCGGAGAGAGCGGTAGACCGGCGCGCCGGTTACGTCCTCCGAGAGGAGTACGACGGGCTCGTCGGCGCTCACCTCCAGAAGGTCGGCCACGCGCTGGGAAATCACGATCGCCCCCTCATCGGGTGGGAACGGCGCTGCGCTACTGCGCGCGGCAGTCTGTCCACCAGCAACCTCCACACCAGGAGTTTCCCTATCAGGAGCTTCGCCGTAAGGCGAATCCCCATCAAGAGAGCGGAGCCGAAAGCTTCCTTCCCGTGGAGAACGGGCCTCGAGGAGGTCTCCGTAAGGTGGCAAGTCCTCAGGCGCATCAGCCTGTGAGGGGCCCTCGCCGAAGTCTGCCCCGTCCCCCGGCTCCTGGCCTGGTTCGGTCGTCAAGCTCCGGCGAACCTCCGCCAGTAGGTCTCGCGGACGACCTTCGGGATCCAACTCGACGCCCGTGGCAACCACGGGAAAGTTCCTGCGCCCCTCCTCGACCAGAAGCAACGCCTCGAGCTGAAAGAGCGCTCCGGCTGCACGCACCCGCGGCAGCTCCGCGACCCGATCCCGAAGGGCCGAGTATTCCGGAATGACATCCTCGAGCGAGTACGCGTCGAGCTCGTGCTCGGCGCCTGCCTGGATCCGCACATGGCCGGACCGGCCGGTGAGCTGCTCGAGAAATCCGCCCTCCAGGCCGTCGACAAGCGCCGAAACGAGAATGACCGCCATCACCGACAGCGCAACTGCAACGACCGCGAGCAACGTTCGCCCGCGATGCCGCACAAGCGAGCGCGCAACCAGCTCCAGAATCATCGCGCCCCCTCCCCGACGACCGCCCCATCGCGCAGCCGTACGATCCGCCGCGCATAGGAGACGATTCGCTCGTCGTGCGTAGAGAAGAGGAAGCTCACCCCGTCCTCGTAGTTGAGCCGCGCCATGGCCGAAAGCACCGCCTCTCCCGTCTCGCTGTCCAAGTTTGCGGTCGGCTCGTCCGCAATGACCAGCCGCGGCTCATTGACGAGCGCGCGGGCGATCGCCACGCGTTGGCGCTGGCCGCCGGAGAGCTCGTCGGGACGATGATCCCGGACGTCCTCCAGCCCGACCATCTCGATCACCGAATCCACGCGCTTCCGTCGCTCGGAACGCTTCCTCTTGGCCAGGATGAGCGGAAACTCGATGTTCTGTGCCGCAGTCAGCACCGGTACTAGGTTGAAGCTCTGGAAGATGAAGCCCATTCCCGACAAGCGAGTATCCGCTTCCTGGTCGTCCGAAAAGCTCGACACGTCATGGCCGTCGAAGAAGACGCGGCCCGCGGTGGGGCGGTCGATGCACCCGATGAGGTTCAGAAGCGTCGTTTTGCCACAACCGGAAGGGCCCATCACGCTCACGAAGTCTCCCTGCTCGATTGTAAGGTCGACGCCGCGGAGGGCCCGCACCTCGGTCTTGCCGAGGAGGTATGTCTTCTCAACTGCTTCAGTCCGTACAATCGGTTCCTGCATCCTCGTCCTCCTGAGTGTTCCCGGCTCCCCCAGGGCGCCGCCGCGCCAGGGGTACCAGGGCGCCACCGCCATGGGGCGGCCCGGATCCACTGCGGCGCCGCGATCAGCGGCATCGGCCACGGTTGCGGCGCGGGCGCCACCGCCACGCCGGGGCACGCGTGCAGCCACGCAGGTTTGCCACCACGCCGGAGCGAGACCGACACACCTCGCGCCGCTCCATGACGCATTCCGTAGCCGTGCCGTTGGCGGCGCGGCGGGCGCGGCGGCGGCACTCCGGCGCGCGCGCCGCCCGCTCAGAAGCGGATCTCTACCCCCAGATCGACCTGGGCGCGAGCGGGTCGCGGCTCCTGCAATGGGAACCGCTCGAGCCGCGGCTCGCCGGTGGGACCGGAGAGCCCGGCAATCGTCAGCTCGGCTTCCTCCCGGTTTCGGTACGCCGCCCACCTTCCGGCCAGAAAAAGATCCCAAGCATCGACGGCCTTAACCGTCAACCGGTGCTCGAAGAGCCCGCTCGGATCGACAAGGTTCGCAATGATCCCCGTCGTAAGCTCGACGTAACCGCCGATATCGAGTCGAGCCTGTCCGTGCGCGTAGTGCCTCCCCAGGAACGGCGGGATGTGCGGGATCCGATCGCTGTCGACCTCCAGCCGGCTCGCCCACTCCGTGTTCGAGCTCTCCCCGGACCCGCCCCCGTCGCCACCATCCGCGTCGGGCTCATCCGCCCCGTCCGCTCCGCCGTCCTCGCCGGCGGTCTCGCCGTTGCTCCCGAAGCCAAGGGCCGCCGCGCCGGCCCATTCCCGAAGCGTGTCCGCTTCGTCCTTCGTATACCCCACGCCGGCGTAGAGATACTCCAGGGTCAGGTCGAAGTCGAGCCTGGCTCCGCTGAATCCTCGCTCGGCGCCGAGAGTTGCGAGAAAGCGCGGCTCCTCGACCCGCGCGAGCGTCGGCTCGTCGGCGTCCAGGTCAGGGTAAACGTATGCCGAGTCGAGCTCGGCCGCAGCCTCCCCTACCAGGGTGACGTCGACACCCGGAAGCGGGGCAGAGCCGGCCGCGCCGAGCCTGGCGAAGCGCTCGTACTTGTAGACTCCGAGTGCGATAAGCTCGAGCCGTCCGGGATAGGTCGCCACGCGGACACCGGTACGAAGCCCTTCCTGAACCGGGCGCTCCCCTGCTGCTCGGAGTGCGTCATCCACGGCCGCCCCGGCCGAGATAGACAACAGAAGCGAGGGGTCATAGAAGAGCGTAGCCCCAAGCGCCCCCTCCTCCGGCATACCGAAGTCGCCCAGCTCTCCTTCTACACGTGCGCCTTGCCCGGGAAGCGCTCCGCCGTCGGGCCCGAGGCCGTCCTCGGAGAAGGACAAAGCCTGGGTCTCCGGACCGGGGTGGAACACGTCGGTTGGGGAGTACCCATACGCCGTGCCCCACGGGACGCGGTGCTTGCCGATCCGGCCCGAGACGATGCCGAACGGGAACGCCTCCAGGTAGGCGTACGGCACCCGGTGGTACGCACGCCCGTCTCGATCCACCCAGAGCCGTTGCTCTGCGGTGAACTCCGCTCGCTCGAAAATCGCCCGATGCTCTCCGCGCAGGAGCACCGCCGCGTCGGGCTCGAGCTTCTCGCCCTCACCGCGAAACTCGTCTTCTACGAAGGAGACGCGCGCGAGCCCCCGGAGCATCGTATCGAGCGAGTAGCCCCCGGCGAAAGCCGAAGCCGTGGCTGCAAGGGCGAGTGCTGCTGCCGGCACAACCCGAGCGGGCGTCCGCCATGCCCGCGGGCCCCTGCGGGCCGGGGCCCGGAAGGTCGCTTGGACCGGCGCTTGGCCGGGCCGCCACCCCTTCGTCGTCCTCGTCCGCTTCCTCCGCGGGGTCCGCGTCATCCGTCTCGTCGGATTCGCCCACTCCGCCCGCGTCATCCGTCTCATCCGCTCCGTTCGCCCCGTCGGCTCACTTGCCGGGCTCATCAGGTTCATCAAGCTCATCAGTCTCATCAGCTTCACCTCGTCAGCGCTCGTTGGGTGAAATACCGATCCGGAATCGAGTCAGGCACCTCCAGGGACAGGATACGTACCGTGGATACGGCATCCTCTTCGTCCAGCGCCCGCATCTCCATCCTCGTGGGACGCAGCGTTCCGGCACGCTCTTCAAACTCCCCGATGGTCATCTGTTTGAACGGCAGACCGCCGCGCGATTCGTAATCGATGCGGAGCGGGAGGCGGTCCGTCGCGCGCACCCACATGGTAACGCTCCCATAGGCGGCGTCGGGATGGTCCGCTGGAGCTTCCAGGACGATTGCGTCAACCTCACCTTCCCATGGATGATCGAGCGTCTCCTCGCCGGCGATCTCCGGATCGTAGTGGTGCGAGAACTGCTGGTCGGTCAGATCGCGGTTCGAGAAGACGCTCCCCTGAAACGAGTCCCGGGGCGAAAGCCGCACGGGTCCGCCGCCGCTTCTCGGATCATACATCCACAGATCGGAATCGAGCTGAAGAAAGCGCGTGCCGCGGCTCCGGGATGGCTCGGTGATCTCCATGAAGCTTCCGGTCCCTCTACGGTAGAGCGTCTCGAACACGAGCCTGCTGTCGCGCCTCCCGGGCCGGGTGGTCTCCATTTCGAACGTCATCTCCGACTTCTCCGGGAAGATGCTACTCTCCGCCGCCTCGAAGATCTCGCGCGCATCGAGCGCATGACCGGCTTGCGGCGCCGCGAGGAGCACCAGGATAAGCGAGACCACAATGGCCGCCCCACGCACCGCGAGTGCATCTGGACGGTTTCCGCGATGGGCCACGGGCGCATTCGCCCGCTCGACGTGCCCCGCCCCGGGCGCTTTCGCGCATCTTGCGCGATCGGCTTTGAGCGCTTTCGGCCGCTTCGCGCGACCGCCCCCGGGTAGAGCC
Organism: Spirochaetaceae bacterium; assembly: GCA_003554375.1. Lineage (GTDB taxonomy): Bacteria > Spirochaetota > Spirochaetia > DSM-27196 > SKKC01 > PWGF01. The sequence goes on along the minus strand of PWGF01000275.1, from coordinate 7,561 downwards.
TCCGGATGCCGGGAAGCCCCGGGCCGCGGCAGCCACCGCGGCATCCGCCGCGTCGGTCGCGCCGCCCGCGCCGGTCGCGCCGGCCGGCGCGAGCACGGCCGCACCTCCGCAGAGCGTCGGCCACTCGAACCGTCACTCCAGGTTGCCGAGCATCGACTCCAGAAACGATACATAGTTGCGAAACTCATTTCGTCCCTCCTCAGTCAGCCGGTAGACGGTCTCCGCGCCCGACCCTACCAGCTCCTTCCGTTTGTCCACGTACGACGCGTCGATCAGCTTCTCCAAATGGGTATAGAGGGCGCCGTCCGTGACAACCAACCGGCGCTTGAGCGCCTTAAAGGAGGCACGCTCCTCCTGGTAGAGCACGGTGAGGATGCTCAGACGCGTCCTCTCAAAGAACACGCTGTCGAACTGGTTGTACAGCTCGTTCAAAACACCCTCTTTTACACGAGTTTCCGGATGTGTCCGCCGACTATCACGAACATGACGGCCACGAAGAGCCCCGCTGCTACGTACAACGTCCGCGCCATCGGCGCCTTGGCGGTCATTGCCGGAGCGGGTATTCGGAGCGCCGGATGCGCCGGTAGAGCCCTGCGCATGCGATTCCCTACCGGCGGTAGGAAGGCGGGGGTTTTGCCTGCCACCCCACTCACTGTGCTCACCGTGCTCACCGTGCTCACTTGTCATCAGCTACTCCGTCCGTCTTCCGGCGCGGCGATGGCTATACAGCGTAGTTTGGACGAGACACCTTCCTGAACTTCCACCTTCAGCCCTCGCTCACTTTGCGAATCAAATCGACTTTGGATTGTAAAGTCACCAGAAGTTACCATCGGGTTCGTCGGACGTCAAGCTGGTTGGTTATCATGGCCACAAGGCCTGAGTATTTCCCCAGCCGCTAGATCTTACCCTTCGCCAATGAATAGCAGTGAAAGGGATGGCCGCTGTGGAGTTCCTGCTCCATGGCAAACCCGCTCTTCATGATCGATTAACGGTATTCCTATTCCTGTGCCGACAATCTCCTGCTCACTGCGGCAGTCTCCGTAAGCCACACCTCCGCAACGGAATCGTTGTAGCGGTGCGGATCCTCCGCCGGCCTCTCCGAAGATGTACCTACTTGCCGCGCGTTGATTATCATTGATCTTGGGGCACACTGGCGTCTTGCGGCCCGCATATGTTATTCTGATCTCAAAGAGCCAATGCAAATGCGATCTTTGGCCTTACGGGAAGCAAAAACACGCGCCTTCAAACTGGACCTTGTATGGACAGAGACGACTCAAGACCGGTCCCTATGTCACCAGAGTGGAGAGGTGGCCGTTCTTCTCGAAACGCAGAGTTCGCAGTTCAGAAACTCAGAACTTAGGAAGGGCTCAGAATTACGGTCCTACTACAACGGAACGTAGGATCTCACTACTGGCACTGTGCCGGCCGCAAGCCGGCAGGTGGGGATTGTCGTTGAAGATCGTACTGTTGGGAGATCTCCATCTCGTCTCACCTCAAGATCCCTATCACGAGCGGCGGTCCCGCCGGCGGCATTTTGCCGACGCGTGGCCGTTCTTCCACAGAATCGTTGAGTGGGTTCGCGACGAGGCGCCTGATCTAGTGATATCCGTGGGCGACTTGGTCGACTGGTACAGTGATGAGAATCGGGACTTCGCTATACAGCTTATGCAAGAGCTGCAGACCCCGTGGGTCATGACCCCAGGTAATCACGACTTTCTGCTAGTGAACGCCCGCGGCGACAAGTGTAACGCAGACGAAAGGGTATCTGGGATCCGGTCACGGTGGGAACAGAGCGACGTAGCTCTGGGTAACCGTGTCATGGACATGGGCAGAATTCGTATTATTCTCGTAGACAGCCACGAAAGTTCCGTGAGCGCCGACACTCACGAGTGGCTTGGGCGCGTCACACAAACTGACGCAGCCAATGTGTTGGTGACCCACGTTCCGCTGAATATCCCGGAGGTTGTGGACTTCATCCTGTCCGTTGACTCCGAAAAAGACCTTGAGAAGTACGTTCTGACCGGTGCGCCTAGGCTCTATGAGCAATGCGTGGCAAGCCGTGTCCACAGTGTATTCACCGGACACTTGCATTTTGACGGCTATTTGGAGCTAGATCAGACCCGACTGTTCTTCCTTCCGCTAAGCATCTGCGCTGCGCGTAAGAAATACCGGGGCCAAGGACATATCGCTGTAATGAACACGGATGACCTTTCCGTGTACATGCGGGGCCAGTCTTGAAGCTAGTGCTCTCGCTGTTGGATGGAGCACCTTTAAGGTCCCGCCAGGCGAAGCCCTCCGTGCCCTTCCCGGCTATATCTCTTCGATTTCAACCGGCAAGCCGGAACACCCGCTGATTGCTTCTGCGAGCTTCAACAGTTCCGGAACATCGCTCGACTCATCGAGCATATCCATCTTGCCCGTTTGCGAAACAAGAAACAGGCGGCCCAATTCACGCCGCGAGAACCTTTTTCCGCCTCCCACCCCCAGCAGTGCCGGTTTCTCTTCTTTAGAGGAATCATGCTCCCTACCACGAAACAGAACAATCCGCCTCAATAGAAGGTGGTGCACGTCTTCCTTTCTGTACACGCGCCGGCGAAGCCTTACTCCGAAGAGTCGGGTTGTTTGTGTGATGAGCCCCTGCTCGCAATCGACGCTGGTGCGGGCATTCCATCCTCCGACCCCCAGGGAGAGAACTGTAACCCCGAGATAGAAAGCGGTTGCCACATTGAAGTGCGAAATCAGGTTTGCTCCTGTGCCACTGACATAGAGTCCTGCAATAAGCACTGCAGCAATAAAGAGATAGAAACCACGACGAAAGAGGCTGACGTCGACGACTATGCTACCGTCATCTCGACGCCGTATCACAAGCCGGCCACGAACTGCGCTCACGACGGCACCCTACCTATCGGAATCAGTATTCGGAATTCGAGTCTCGCATGTCCCCGATTCACCGACCAGACCGCAATCAACACACACCGGCCACGATATCGGAACCGAGCCGGCCGAACAACTCCTGCTTCTTGTCGAGGTAATGGAGGTAGTTTTCGTAGGTCACATCCGGCGGGCAGCGGTGATCGCAGAACGGAATAAACCCTCCCCGCTTCACGTAGGGGACCAGCGTTTCCAGATATTGGTCGATCGAAGGGGGACCGTCGATCATCCGCATCTTGTCGACTCCGCCCATGATGCGGAGCGTGCCCCTATACTGGTCCAAAACCTCGCCGGGGTGTCCGCCGGAATTGACTTCCCACGGAAAGCTCGTATTGATCCCACCTTCCAGAAACCCCGGGAGGAGCGGCCGCACATCTCCGTCGCTGTCCGTGTACCAGATGTCGATGCCGTACTTCTCGAGTCTCCTGCGAATGCGCTTGTAACGGGGCACGACGACTTCGTTGAAAAAGCCAACGTCGACGAGCGGGCCGTTCTTGAAAGAAATGTCCTCCCATCCGGAGGCAAAATCGAACTCGAAGTGCGGCAGCACCTGATCAAGAAAGGCTTCAACAAGAACGTAGGAGGTTTCGACCATATCCTCGACCATATCGGGATAGTCGTGTACGGCGTAGGCAAGTCCCTCAAAGGTCAGCATGTCGCGCACCTTCCCGATCATCGACCCGCACCTCACTCCAAGAGGATAGTCACGGTCGGCCGGATGTTGCTCCTTTAATCCCGCCACGTCCACTGTACGCTCGGGCGAAGCGGGGTCGAAGCGCGCAGCCTTCTCCCGCTCCCAATCCTCAGGGGTGACGATGGAAGCCTTGGTGAAGTGAGGAATCGTTGAGTGCGCGTCTTTCGGAACCTCAGCGTACAGCCCATCACGGTTGATGTGTATCCGCTTCGTGTCGGTTTCGGAGACAACCTTCTCTTCAAACTCCGGCGACATCCACGTATTGCCCGATATCTTTTCGATTCGGTCGAAGTTGAAGAAGCGGTCTGCTTCCTCGTTTGTGGTGATGCCGTTCTCCACAAAACCGCTCCACTCGTGGAAGTTCTCCTCCCAATAGCCGAACTCCATATTGAAGCACCGGTCCACCGGCTGGAACCGCATCTGGCGGACAAACCGTTCCCGATCCGTCATCTCCGCATCCCACTTCGGCCTGCACGGTACAATGCTCTTCATGGAAACTCCTTTCGCCCTGAGACGCGGTTCGTCCGGCGCCTTACTTCTGCCGGCAGCCATCCTCGGCGAATCGCTCCTTGTAGCGATCCGCCCGTTCGTGGGTCACCGGATACAACGCTATGGCGCTCATGGAGATCGATCCGCGAGCAACCGCATACTCGTCAGTCCCCGGGACAGGGTCACTATCCGCCGGCTCCCCGTTCACAAAAAAGTACGTGTCCCCTCTCGGGGACGAAAACTGGGCCAACCCGCCATGGTATACGCGGACACAGGTGGTTGTTATCTCCACCGGCATGTTCATGTCCGGCTTGTTCGGAGCGTTGATATTCAGAAAGTGATCTTGCGTCCATAGCTCAGCAAGCTTCGCCAGATTCTCCCGAATAAACGCCTGCATCGGGCCAAAGTGGAAAGGCGCGCATACCCCCGCGAGCGACAGAGCAATCCCGGGTATTCCCATGAGAGCAGCTTGACGAGCTGCGGCTGCAGTACCCGAAAACAGTATATCGGACCCAAGATTAGGCCCCATATTGATACCGGACAGCACGGCATCCGGCTTCACCGGAAGCGCGTCCTGCAATCCGAGAATGACGCAGTCCGCGGGCGATCCACTTGAGACGGCACGCCGTTCATCTATCCTCCGGAGACGGAGCGGGTCATGCAGGGTAACGTAGTTGGACATACCGCTGCGTTCACCATCGGGCGCAAGGATCCAGACTTCGTGCTCTACCGACAGGGCGTCAAAGAGCGCATCCAAGCCCGGGCTCTCGATGCCGTCATCGTTTGTCAGAAGAAGCTTCACCTCTTACTCTCCAGGGCGAGAGACAGGTCAAAACAAATAGCCCGACCCGTCAACGCATGAATAGACCGCCGTTTACGTCCACCGTTTCACCGGTGATGAAATCATTCTCTACGAGAAACCGAACGGCCATCGCAATGTGATGGTCTTGACCGTTTCGCTTGAGCGGCGTGTTCTCAGCAAACACCTTCATCCGTTCAGGCGTTGAATACCGCTCGTGAAACGGCGTCTCAATTACGCCGGGTGCTACCGCGTTTACGCGAATATCCGGCGCGAGCTCCTTCGCCGCCCCACGCGTGAACGAATCGAGCGCCGCCTTGCACGCACCGTACGGTGTGGCGCTTGGATTTCCGTGCCGTTGAGCGATAGAAGAAATGTTCACTACACACGGGTCTTGCCCCTGCCGGAGCAACGGCACCAGATGCGATGTGAGAAACATCGCCGAAAAGGTATTGATACGAAAGACCGCTTCCAGAAGCTCCCACCGCAAGCCGTCCGCAAGTGCTCCCCGTTCGATCAGGCCACCGGCATTGTTCACCAGCACATCAAGCGAATCGACCTCCTGTCGTACGCTCGATACGATCTGTGTACATCCGGCCTCCGTACCCACGTCGGCCTGTACTAGAATCGCCTGCCCTCCGGCTTTCTCGATATCCGAGGTTACCTCGTACGCCTGCCGTTCGGACCGGTTGTAATGAACGAAGACGGTGTTCCCAGGACCCAGCAGGCGCGCGGTTGCCGCGCCGATACCCGTGCTTGCTCCGGTTATAAGAACTGTTCTTGCCATCGCTGCTTCCCCCATGATCTCCCAATCCTGACGCCTCAGCACCCGCACTTCCGCGCCGAGCAACTGCCGTGCCGCCGACTACTCCGACGGACACAGCAGCAGCTTTAACCCTTGTGTGCTTTCGAACAGATCGAATGCTCTCTGCCATTGAGCAACCGGCAGCTCATGAGAGATGAGCGGCTCGGTCCGTACCTTTCCCTCCGTCACAAGCCGGAGCGCCGCCTCCCAGGAGCTCCGTTTGGAACCGAGCGAACCGGTGACCACAAGCTCCTTGAAACAGATGCGCCCGAAGTCCACCGTGATCGGTAAACTGAAGAGGCCGATCTGCGTAAACTGGCCCTGCTTGCGAATCAACTCGAGACCGGCGTCCACCGCCGCGGGAGCTCCCGAACACTCCAGAATAACGTCTACGCCGGCCCCTCCGGTCACGTTGTCAACGAAAGCCGAAAGGTCTTCCTGATTGACCGCGACAGTCCTGTCAGCTCCCAGCTGACTGGCGAGCTCGAGTCGCTCGCCGTCAGTTTCCGTGCCGGTGACCAAAACGCGCGCACCAAGCGCTTGCGCGACCTGTAGGGCCAACAATCCGATCGTGCCGGGGCCGCTCACCAAGACCCATTGACCCTGCTCGATAGTGGTGAGATCGATCGCCGCGTGCGTAACACACGCCAGTGGCTCCAACAGAGCACCGGCACGGAGGCTAACGTTGTCCGGAAGCCGGTGAATCCGATCGCCCGGTACCACGGTGTAAGGGGCGAACGCCCCATCATACCAGTAACCCAGTGTCCGCCGATCCGGGCAGAGATTGTAGAAACCGCCGCGGCAGTACCGGCACGATCCACAATAGCTGTACGCAGTCTCCGAGGTTACTCGATCACCCACTGAACAGCTTGTGACACCCTCTCCGATTTCGACCACGTAGCCGGAAAACTCGTGCCCGGTAACCACCGGAGGGTTGATCGGGATGCCGATATCGTCGTGGTAGATGTGAAGGTCTGACCCGCATATACCCGCATACTCGACGCGAATCTTCACCTGCTCAGGGCCCGGCGCAGGGATAGGCACATCGCGGGTCTCCATGTTCCCAGGGCCCTTAGCATACTTCACCAGTGCTTCCACGTCGCCCTCCGCTTTCGATTCTGCGTACCGCTCTCAGTTGACAACGTTGACCGGTTTCCCTTGCTGGAACCGGCGAATGTTGTCTGCCGTCGTCTGCATGAGCCGCGTCCGTGCTTCTACCGTCGCCCACGCAATGTGTGGCGTGATGGTGATGTTCGGGGCCGTTAACAGCGGGTTGGCAGGCTCTATTGGCTCGGATGAGACGACATCGACCGCCGCCGCGGCAATCACACCGTCCTTGAGCGCCTGAGCAAGGTCATGCTCGTTTACCAATCCACCGCGCGAAGTGTTCACAAGGAGGGCATTCGACTTCATCTTGGAAAGCAAAGCTGAGTTGATCATTCCCGTGTTTTCGGGCGTCTGATTGCAGTGGAGGCTAACTACGTCGCTATCGGACACGAGACTGTCGAGTTCTCTCCACTCGAAGTCGAAGCTTGGGGGATTGTCACGGTATATGTCGTGAGCAAGCACGTTCATCTTGAAAGCAGATGCAATCTCCCCTAGTCGTCTGCCGATACGCCCAAAGCCCACTATTCCGATTGTCTTGCCGGAGAGCTCCGCCAACGGCGTCCGCCAGAAGCAGAAATCACCGGCCTTTTTCCATTCGCCCTGCTTCACCAGTTCGCTATGGAGTACCGGTCGCCGGAAATGATTGGTTATCAACGCAAAGACATGCTCCACGACGGAATCGGTCCCGTACACCGGCACGTTGGATACCGGAATACCCCGTTCGCGCGCAGCTTCG
>PWGF01000028.1 GCA_003554375.1 Spirochaetaceae bacterium | reverse complement strand
CGTGGCTTCGACGTCGCGGTAGTCGGCGCGTGCTCCCGCGGCGTGGCTCCCGGGCGTGCGGTACCACGGCTCTCGGTACACCGGTCCGTCGCTCAACGGCTCCGCGCCCTCCCACCGCCCGGCAAGCTCGTGCTCCTCGCGGCTCGCGAGGCGAAAGCCGTCGGCGCCCAGCGCCGCTTCGATTCGGCCGGGCTCCGCCGCGGCGTCGGGCCCGGAGCGGAGTACCGCACCGTCCAGGCGGTAGGCCGCTTCGAGCGCTTCTTCTCCGGCTTCGCGGTGCGCGTTGTACCACTCGCTTGCGGCGTTCAGCCACACCACCGCTTCCGGCCAACTCACCCCGGTCACCGGCTGCTCGCCGGTGTAGTACTCGGCGTACCCCGCGCGCGACTCGGCGTAGTTCCCCCGCCGCCTCGTAGCGCTCCCGCGCGCGGGGGCCTTCGCCGGTTGTCGAGCGCGCAACGGCGCCAAGCTCGACGCGCTCCCATTGCGCGTGGAGAACGATGTCGCCCGGGGGCACCACGAAGCTCGCCCCGCCCGGGTACGATTCGCCGCTCCCGTCGCCGGCGGTGTTCCACCCGGTCAATAGGTACCCAGGGCGTGGGGGATCGGCGAGGGTGATTTCGCTCTCAAAACGGTGCGGGTGGGCTTCTTCGAACTGGATGACCAGCTTCACGCTTGGTGTTATTATTTCAAGAAGGAAGGGACCTTCACGGAGGACGAAATGCCGGTACTGTTGAAAGAGAACCCCGTCATCGAAAAGGCGCACCGCGTCTACAAGGACTTCACCTCCGACGAACGGCTCATGCTCCTGGCCGAATCGCGCGAAAAGTGGCAGCGCGATATGAACACGCGTCTGCAGCATGCACGGCAGCAAGGTATCGAGCAAGGTATCGACGAGAAAGCGGTTGACGATGCGAAGAAGATGCTGAAGGAGGGACTGGATACGAGTGTAATCGCGCGCGTAACCGGCCTGTCAACGGAGCGGATCGAGCAGCTGCGGTAAGCGTCTTGCCGCTGAACGGTTGCGCTCGCACGCACCTCGGCCAAGGAACGGAAGACGGAGTACAACGGAACGAACTATCTGCTGCTCAACAACCGCGCCAATCCCCGGCGGCCACGCGCGGTTGCGCGCGGTGGAGAGCGACATTCCGCCTTTCGTCGAGAGCTCCGGGCGCCCGCCACCGGGCGCCTTCTTCGTGGGTGGGCACCGCCTCTCGATCCGCCTTTGCCGGCAGAAGAGAGCTCGGCTCACGAGCCTCCCGCGCCCGGCGACGCCGGGTACTCCGCTCCTACTCCTCACGGCCGCCGGCTGCGGCGCGTCACGCGAGCGCCCGGCGGCAAAGGCCGAGCGCCACCGTCCCCGCCGGATGCCGGGCTTCGCGCACCCGCACCCCTGCCGGGCGGCGGACGGGCTCACTCCGATCGCACTGCCGCCCGGACCGCCGCTTGCGGGGTATCCGCTGCGCCCCTTGCGCAAAGAAAGCCTCACCGTCCGCTTCCGAAGTCCCGCCCGTAGTGGTCCTCGATACGCCGAATGCTCTCCGCGTCAAGCGGATCCGGAATCTCTCCCCACTCCAGTCCCTCCGCTTCCACCGGCTCCCAATCTACCGGGGGAATTGGGCCTTGCTCTTCGGCGAGACGCAGCGCCGCTCCATGCGTCCATCCGCGCAGCCCGTCACGCTCCCGCTCCACTTCGTACCAGTACGCCCGCACGCCGGCTACCGCCACCTCTTGTGCGCTCCGGTCGAGCACCTCCACCTCGTCCCCCCGGACAAGCCGCCCCTGCTCGCTCGAATCAAGACGGGCAAAACGCCTCACTACCTGTTCGCCCGCCGTGACCTGCGCCGCCGTCGAGTGAAACAACAGATCGCGCTCCGCGAGCCAATCGCGGAAGTCGGTAGTGTCTACAAGCCGGCCCGACCGCGTGAGTCCGCGCGTCAAATCGCGGGAGAAGAAGATCTGCCGCGTCGGCTCGCCGCCCGGCAAACCGATAAACACGTTCGCAATGGGAGTGCCGTCGTAGGCGTGGAGGGCGAAGCTCACCTCGCTCTCATCGGTGTTGTCCGGACGCCGTGTCTTGAACAGCGCCGGTGTGAGCACTTCCGGTTGAGAAAGCAGCAGGCCGCGCCGTGCTCGGTGAACACCGAGGATCTCGCCACTTTCGAAGTCGACGATGCAATCACCGCCCAATCCACGGATCTCACTTGCAAGGAACAGCCGTCCGTCCGGCGATACGCCCCGGGGAATCCAGGAGAACACCGGCGGCGGATAGCCGGGCGGGTGGAACTCCCGGATTTCCTGGGTCTCGAGATTGAAAAAAGCCAGCTCGTACCTTTCGCGGTCGAACAGAGTGTACCCGAATCTGATGTTCTCTTCGTATTCATAGTTACCTGAACGCCAGAACTCATCCCATCCTTCCGGAAAGAGATCCTCTGTCGTTTCATCTTCATAATCAAGCAAAAAAACCCGCCGACGCCGGTCACTCTGATCTCTCGCTACAATCCGATCTCCCCATATCCCCTCAACAGCGGTCTGCGAGAATCGCCATGTTTCACCGCTCCGATAATCGATGACTACGGCGTCTGATCGTCCGGGCCCGGTTATTGAAGAAAGAGCGAAAACTCCATTTCTCTCATAGACTGCGTCACTTCCAGAAAAACGAGCGTCGTAATGCTCCACGACCGGAACGTGGAACCGAATCTGCCCGTGTCCCGCTGCCCCACTCAGCGCAGCCATTACCAATCCCAAAACAGCGATGCGTTTGCTCGCCTTCTCTCCCATTATGCTCATACCACTCTCACTCCTCTCCGGACCAGCGCCGGAAATACACGCTCTCCAGGTACCCGCGATCGAGCCCCAGAACACCCCTCTCGGCCGCCCAATCGATCACCCGATTCCGCGGGTTCGCGCCCACTTGGTTGATGATCTCCACGTGCTCCGGATCGAATACCGACTGTGGATCCACGCGCTGCCAGTTGAAGTTCTCCTCGCCGATCGCAGGCTCCTCGTCGCCGCCGTCGAGACGCT
>PWGF01000550.1 GCA_003554375.1 Spirochaetaceae bacterium | reverse complement strand
TTTCTTCGAAAAGTCAATCGAGAACTTGGATTCAGTTCTCGATATTTGATACGTAACCTTTCAGAACTAAAACTCTAAATAAAAAATAAAAGAAAGATTTTTGTGTATATTTTTCAAACTAGAGAAACTCACTCTTTTAGAGCCAGTGGTTCACCGCAGCAGATGAACTTACATGGAGCACAGCCGCATGCTTCGATAGTATCCTCACATTCTTCGCATTCTTTGGTCACTGTCAACTCCAATCCGCAGTCTTCACACATATACACTTGTCCTTTTTTCATATCGTGACAATCTGTCATTTTATAATCACTCCTATTACTTGCAAATAACACGCTTATAGTTGTAAATAAAAGTTTTGAATTATATAAAGAGAATCGAACTATCATCCACTAAAAATGTTTTAAAAAAACGACTCGAAAGAGACTGCATATACAAAAATATAGGATTTGCGATACAGAACGTTCTTGACATCTGTGCGATAATCATGAATGAGGAAGATCTTAAAGTTCTAGGAAGTGATCGCAGACCAATAAGTATTATATAGCATCATTCGATATATTAGATATTCAATACGAGGGTTATTAAGATGAAGGGGAAACTGTCCACCATCGCCATCAGCTTTCTATTGATGATGAGCGGATTTTTTGTAGTTGTGTCTGGGGAAGACACGGGTGTAAGAGTCGAAGAACATGAATCTGAACCGATAGAGATCCATGATTGGCACGACCTGGATGAGGTGAGAGAGGGTTTAGACCAAAACTATGTGTTGGTTAATGACCTAGATAATAGTACAAACGGCTATGAAGAGACAGTTCTAGAAAACACGATACGTGAAGATACTATAGAGATAGATGCTGGACCTAGAAAAACGTGGGATGCTAAAGACAGTTTCGATATACACTATCCATCAGAATATATTTTAAATATAACTATCGTAGACGAAGAAGATTATATTTATTATTTTAACTATAATCCTGATGAAGGCATTATTACTCTACTAGAAGATACAAATGAGCGAAGAATTGATGTGATTTATGAACTCGACGATTATACTGAAGGTTGGAAACCTATTGGGGGAAATATAGAGGACGGTGAGTTGAAGCCTATTGAGGGAACTCAAAACCTGGAAGAGCATACTTTCGAAGGGTTTTTCAACGCTTTCGTAGGATCTTTCAACGGTAACGGTCATGAGATTCGCGACCTATATATTAATCGTTCTTTCAATGAAAATATAGGTCTGTTCGAGGATATCGGTATGGATGGGGAAATATTCGATATTGGAATAGTCAATGCAGAAGTAAATGGAAGGGAAAACGTTGGGGGACTCGTTGGAAATAATAATGGACTAGTTAAAAATTCATACACTACTGGTGAAATCAGTGGGGATAAATCGGTAGGCGGAGTCGTAGGCAGGAATCTTGGATCGATAAATGATTCATATGCAAATAGTGATATCAGTGGATATAGAACTTTAGGAGGACTTGCTGGAGTTAATCAAGGTTTGATATCTAATAGCTTTTCTTCTGCAAATGTTGTTAGTTATGAAGTAGAATTAGGATCAATCGGCGGACTTGTTGGAACCAATCCTGGAACTATTAGGAACTCGTATTCTACTGGAGATGTGATAGGTACAACTTGGGTAGGGGGCATTGCAGGGAGTAATTCTGGTACGATTGAAAACACAAATTCAACTGGTGACGTTAGTGGTGACGAACGTGTAGGGGGTCTCGTGGGAATGAACAGTGGGGGAAGTCTGGTATCGAACTCCTATGCAGATGGTAACGTGATGGGTAATGAACGCGTTGGAGGACTCACCGGAGAAAATAGGGGTCGGGTAAACTACTCCCATGCAACAGGGGAAGTAACCGGAGATATTCGTGTAGCGGGATTAATTGGTAATAACTACTATGGAACTTTGTCTAATTCATATACGACTTCCAATGTGAACGGAAATAGTTATTTAGGTGGGTTGGTGGGATACAATCATGGGATTGTAAACAATTCACATTATAATATCGATGAAGTTCTTATCAATGGAGGAAATCATCTAACTATAGGTGGTCTTTTCGAGGAACAATTTGAAGATTGGAAATATAATCGAGAATTGCATATAACGGACTATAATGATACTTTGACCGTTTCTGAAAACTACTACGAGATAAGCGGTGTAGATGGCTTATACGATCTCCTCGGATTTGCTGATAATGATGAATACAAGTTCCGTCTAATAGATGATATAGATCTATCTAACGAGAAAAATTTGTACATCCCATATCTTGCAGCAGGATTCGATGGTGCCGGTCATACAGTTTCAAATCTAAATATCGATATGCCTTTTGCTTCTTATTTAGGTATGTTTGGTTATCTTTATAATGGAACAATTTCCAACATAAGCGTTGTAAACTCAGACTTAGACGGTAATATACACGTAGGCGGTCTTGTGGGATATAATCACATGGGAGAGGTATCAAATTCATTTACAAATTGTGATGTAGGCGGAAATAGTCGTGTAGGCGGTCTAATGGGAAGGAATTGGGATGGAAAAATATCTGATTCTTATGCCACCGGTAGCGTGACTGGGTATGAAAATCTTAGTTATGGAGGTCTAAATGTAGGGTTTGGTGGACTTGTAGGAGAAAATTCGGGCTCGATAACTCATTCTTTTGCCGCTAGTAACGTAGATGGGGTCAGTGCTGTTGGTGGACTTGTAGGACACAGCCGTGAAGGAAAAGTAGAAAACTCGTTTTGGGATATTAAAGCATCAGGGGAATATAAAAGCGCAGGAGGAATTGAACTCACTACCGACGAGATGACAGGTGAAAACGCCGCCGAATACATGGAAGGTTTCGACTACGATGATGTCTGGGAAACGGTCTTAGAGGATGACGAAGATGTGACTGAGAACGGCTATCCCATCTTGCAGGCAATAGACAGGGAAGATCAGCTAAGAGCTCAAAGTGTTTATCATGAAGAGGAAGACGACGATGGTATCCCTGGATTCACCATGCCGTTGCTTGCCATCGCGGTAGTC
>PWGF01000122.1 GCA_003554375.1 Spirochaetaceae bacterium | reverse complement strand
CTTCCGTCATAACGTCCACGAACGGAAGCAGCAGGAGTCGTGCGATTGCGCTCCTGGAGCGTTGCGTGGTTCCGCCGCCCATGATGGCTCCTATATGGCCTCTCCGTTATAGCCTCTACGTCGTTGCGCGCGCGATCAGATGGTACCTCACGCGGATCCGGGAACCTGAGCCGGCGGTGCCTCCGCCGGCGGCTGCGGCGTTCCCGCGGCTCGACAGCGTGCTTCCGGCGGTGCTTCCGCGGGCCGATCCGGTGGTTCCGCGGCCCGAACGCGTGCTTGCGTCGGTGCTTTCGTGGGTGTGCCCGCGGCTTATGCAGGCGTACAGCTCCTGAAACGCTCGCGCTCCCAGGCGGCCGACCGGCTGGCGAATCGTGGAGATTCCGAGCACTTCCGCCACCGGCCCGTCGTCGAATCCGAGGATGCGGAGCTCCTCGGGTACGGAGATGCCGCGTGCCTGGGCAGCCAGGAGGCAGCCGGCAGCAAGGTCGTCGGAGCCGGTGAACACCGCGTCGGGAGGCTCCGGGAGCTGCATGAGCCGCTCGAGGAGCGTGTAACCGTCTTCGATCAGGTCGTTCTCCGTCTCGACCGGGATCACCTCGATCGAGGGATATTGCCCGGCGAACGCGCGATATGCCTCTTGGCGTCGCGTGCTCGACGACGCAAGCTGGTCGCCGGATACGTAGACGCACGCGATGCGGCGGGCACCGCGCTCGCGTAAGTGCTCGAGACCGTCCAGTACGCTCCGGTAGTGGTCGATGTACACACCGGGTAACTTGCTCTGGGACGGATCGAGGTCGCAGGTGACCACCGGCAGCGCCGCCAACTCGCGCTCATGACGCCGGGACAGACCGCTTCCGCTCGCCATGATGATCCCGTCTACCGCGCGGGTCGCTGCAAGCTCCACCGAGCGCTCCGGCTGCCACCCCGGAGCGCCCGCCTGTTGCACCAGGAGGTCGTATCCGTGTTGCAGCGCCGCCTTCCCCGCGCCCCCGATCAAGCCCGAGCAGAAAGGATGCGACGCGTCGAATACCACGATAGCGACGCGGCTCGTCTTGCCGCTGCGAAGGCTCCGGGCGGAGGCATTGGGCCGGTAGTCCAGCTCCCGGATCGCCAGCTCGATTGCGTATTGAGCCTCCTTCGACACGTATGGATGCCCGTTCAGATAACGGGATACCGTCGCCGGGGAGAGCCCGGTATACCGTGCTATGCTTTGAATGCTCGCCATCGACTTGCCTCTTTGGGTGCCGCCGGATCCTGTCTCCCGGGACGTCGTGTGCGGGGTGAGCGTCGCCGGCACCGTCGGCGCGTGGGCCGAGCCGTTTTTCGCCGGACGGAGCGCATCGTGGTACTCTCCGTTCGTTTCACCGGGCATCGTGCCGTAGAGCTCGCCCGCCATTTCCCGGGCAACCTGCCCGACGAAATCCGCGTACGCAAACATCGTACACCCTCCTTGGCCGCCTCGGGGGCCGGCCTCGTCAAGCGTACGGTGTGGAATCGATTCCAGGGCAAGCCCTTCGTCGGGTGGAATTGCTCCGTCGCGGTCAGCCGCGGACCGTCGCGGGCGGTCCAGGCCTTCGATTGTGATGCCGCTTCCGGGCTCGCCGTGACGGAGGCCGCCCCGCGCGGCCCCGGCCTTCGATCGTGGCTGAACCGAGGTTACACCAGAGTCGGGATTACGTCCCGAAGGGTGCGGGCAAGCTCGACGAGCTTTCCGTAATCGAGGAGGTCCGGGGTGTCTTTGGCCGTGTGGGCGACGGTTCGGAGAAGCTCCGGCGTCCGCTCCGCAGTGAAGGCGAGCGCGGGCACGCCCTGCTGGACGAAGACCATGTGATCTCCGCTCGGCCACTGGGCGCCTTCATTCATGCCCGGATAGCTCTCCAAGAGGCGGGCGGCGCGCTGCTGCGTGCCCGGCGACATCTCGTAGAAAGAGTAGGCGGTGCCCCCTTCGCGGTAGCCCACGCCGTCGATGTTGATCGCCGCGGCCACCGTTTCGAGATCGCCTCCGTAGCGGCGGAGATAGTCCAACTGACCGGCGGCACTGTAGTGATCCTCGCCGTTGAGCGCTACGATCTCGACACCGAGGGGAGCGCCGGCGGCGGCGGGCGCTGCGGGGGCGGGGTCGGTCGCGAGAAGCTGGGCAAGGAGGAGGAGCACCGCCGTGCCGGAGGCGTTGTCGTATGCGCCCGGGGTGTCCTCATAGGTGTCGATGTGGGCGGTCACGAGCACTCTCCGGGGAGCGGCCGGGTTCGCATGGATGACGATGTTAGAGGCGGTAGCGGGGCTCCGGGCCGCGTTGATCGCGAGGTAGCCGGGGCGCCCTACGGCGTGCGCGATCCGCGCCCCGGTTTCCTCGGTACAGTAGACCGACGGGATGTCGAAGTCGCCGTCGACGAACATAGGGTACGGATCGAGGGCGCCGGCGACTTCCGGGTTGTGGCCGGTAGCGGTGACGAGGGCTGCCGGGTGTTTCTCCTCGATGAGCGCGTACAGCCGGCGATGTGAATCCGGGTTGTAGAACGGAAACCCTTTGGGCATGAGCTGCTCCGATGCGATCTCGCCCCAAAGAAGCATGATGCAGCCGGTGCACTCGGTCTCCTCAAGCTGTTCCACGGTATTGGCGACCCGGATCGGTGCGCGAGCTTCACATCCCGGCGAATAGGGGCTGACGTACGCAGGGAGGGTTGCGTCCTCGACGGCGAGAACGCATCCGTCGTTCCGCCAGTCCAGGCAAGGGAATGGCTTGGTCTCCGGATGATACCCGAACGGACGCGATACGTCGGCGAAGTAACTAACGGCCTCGCGGTTGCCGGATGAGCCGGTACGGCGGTGCGGCCGGCAGGCGGTGAGGGTTTCTATATACCGGGCAGCTGACTGGGCGAGAGAACCGGAGGGGGCGGAGCGCATCAGGAACCTCCAGCAGCGATAGGGAGTTGAGGCGAAGATTGTGGTTGAAAACGCGTGGTGTGTACAGTTACCGTTGGCGAACGGACGAAGCACGGGGCCGTTCGCGCTTCTCCGCGCTCTCGTGTTCGGTGAGAGACAGCGAGTCGAGGGCGCTATCAAACGTGAATCTTTGCGTCTTTTTCACATGCTCCGAACAAGCGGCTGACAGAAGTGAGGTAGTCTTGTGGTAGATCTTATGCAAGGGAGGAGGTCAGCCATGAAGAAGGCACTTCAAATTTTGGTTCTGTTTTCGGCCGTTGCCGTCTTGGCCATCGCCTGTGAGCCTGTGGATGAGGCGGAATTCGACGACGTCGAGATGGAACAGGAGTTCTAAGAACCCCTGGAATCAAAACGACCGAAGAACGGGTCGAACGAAAGGCGCCCCTGCCGGGGCGCCTTTTTTGTGTGCGCCCGGCAGGGCGCACCCCCTTGGAGGTGAAAGTCCTCTACGGGCCCGACAGGGGGAAGTGGTAGCCGTAGGCAAGGGTGCCTCTTCCAAAGCGTGCTGTGAGGCAAGCCTTGAGGGCAGCGCCGGGCTGTTGGCCGCTCGGAGTCCGTGATAAGCTGGGTTCGGAGGGAGTAACGATGTCCAGCATGGCCAATCGCAGTGTCATCGTTGGCGGGCACCGAATAGCCTACGACGTTCTCGGCGCCGGGGAGCCGGTCGTCTTAGTCCACGGAACGCCCTCATCGTCCTACATCTGGCGCGCAGTTGCTCCGGCACTCAGGGATGCCGGGGTCCGCGTGTTCACCTTCGATCTCCTGGGATACGGCGCGTCGGAGCGGCCGTGGAGCCGGGCGGTCGACACCTCGGTATCCGGCCAGGTACCGCTCCTTCGGGAGCTGTTGGACGCATGGAAGCTAAAGCGAGTGCACCTTGTCGGTCACGACATTGGAGGGGCGGTGTGCCAGCGCTTCACCATATTCCACCCACGGGCGGTGAAGTCACTCACGCTCGTCGATTCGGTGAGTTTCAAGAGCTGGCCTTCCAAGCGAACCAAACAGCAGATGAAACGCGGGATCGACGTGCTCATGAAGCAGCCCGAGGCGGGTCACCGGGCACACATGCGCGAGTGGCTCCTCTCGGCGGTCTACAACCAGGAGCGATTTGCGACGGAAGCGGTAGATGCCTACCTGGATCTGATCTGCGGGCCGGTAGGACAAGCGAGCTTTTTCCAACACCAGGTAGCTCACTACGATCCGCGCCATACCGCGGAGCTCACCGAGCGGCTCTCCGAGCTGGGGGCCAAGCCGGTGCAGATTCTCTGGGGTGAGAACGACACGTGGCAAGTCCCCGATTGGGCTTACAAGCTCCACGACGCAATTCCCGGTTCATCGCTGCGGCTCCTCCCGGAGTGCGGGCACTTTGCGATGGAGGACCGGCCTGACGACATTGCCGCCTACATACGATCGCTTGTCGCGGCAAATATGACCTGAAGCGGCTGCTTTCCGCCGTGCGGTGGGCGCTCTCTCCCGGTCTACTGGTCTGGCGCCGGCTCAAGCGTCCTCCGGCCTCCCGCGTAGCGCCCAGCGGTGAGGGCTGCGGTTGTCCAACCTATCTCCCCCATCCCCTCATCTCCGCATATGGTGGGTACGGCCGTTGGCTGTCCACCGGGAGTAGTTCAGCGGAGAGGGTTCCCGGTTGTTCGACTACCGTTACCGTCCTTCCGCCCATGCCACCTCTTGCTTACAAGTTTGCTTAGCGGAACGATGCTCATTTCTCTCATCCGGAACATAATCCAGTGTTGTTCTATTATGAGGTATGGTTACAAAATCGTGTAAAACATCATTGTCGTAGAAGAAATACCGGCGGAGAATGCAAAGAAACCCAATTCAGGAGGTTAGGCAATGGCAAGAAGAGGTTTGGTCATTGTCGTCGCGGTTCTGCTCATCGGGCTTGCAGTCGCCGGTACTGCGTTTGGCCGCGGGGTCGATGAGGAGATGGTGGCGCCGGAGCCTCAGTTCGTGGACGGGCGTTTCGAGCCGCCAATAACGATCACTACCCCTATGTCGGTCCACGATCCGGACAACTGGCCGGACGGACAGTCGTTCGCGGACAACCCGTTCATATGGTGGGTAGAGCGGGAACTCGGCATTCGCATCGAGCCCAGCTATTACTTCCCGGACCACGATACCAACGTCGAACGGCTTATGTTGGCCGCAGCGGCCGACGATATGCCGGACGTCATCTATGCGCCCGATCAGGACATAGCCCGGTTGGCCCGCGAAGGCGCGTCAATGCCGCTCGACGATATTTTCGAGCAGTATGCTTCCCCGCTGACCGAATACCTCATCGAGGTGGCTCAGGAATCGGTCGGTGGAACGCTCTTCTATCCCACCACCGTTGACGGCCAGTTCTACGGCGCCCCGCATTCGCCGGAGAACGTCTGGGAGAAAAACTGGATTCGCAGTGATCTGCTCGAGGAGTTCGGCCTGGATATGCCGGAGACGCTCGACGACCTGGAAGTGGCTCCGGAGGCGTATCACGAGGCATATCCTGAGGGAAGGGCATTTGCGATGGCGAACGATCTCCATGCAGCATCGATGGTCTTCCACGCGATGGGGGCATATCCCGAGA
This sequence comes from Spirochaetaceae bacterium, assembly GCA_003554375.1. Taxonomy (GTDB): domain Bacteria; phylum Spirochaetota; class Spirochaetia; order DSM-27196; family SKKC01; genus PWGF01. The sequence goes on along the minus strand of PWGF01000122.1, from coordinate 7,991 downwards.
TGTGGGTCGAGCGCAACGGTGAGCTGGAGTACGGGAGCATCCAACCGGAGACCCGGGATGCGCTCGCACGGCTTGCTGAGTGGTACGAAAACGGATGGATCGATTCGGAGTTCGTGGTGCACGATTTCGGCCCCGCCGTTCTGGAACCGGCTGCCGCCGGGAACCTCTTCGCGAACCACGGCGCGTGGTGGTTCATCTGGTGGCCGTGGGTAGGGATGTGGGAGAACAACCCGGAGGCGCAGATTATGCCGTTCCCGCCGTTGGAGAGACCCGACGGAGAGCGCGTAGCGGTTCTCTCATCGCCGTTCTACGGATGGTCCACCGGTATTCGCGCGGGGTTCGAGTATCCGGAAGCGCTCATTTACCTCTTGAACGAGAAGGTGGACTCCTATCACCGCAACAACCTGGAGCTGCGGGAGATCATGGCGGAGCGCGGATACGAGTTCAAATATCCGGTTACCGAGGTGCAGGAACCGCTAAACCCGGAGGCCGAACAGCCCTTCCTTTACCAGTATGACTACGAGATGCCCGGGTGGGGGTTCTTCAACGAGCTCGGTGAAACGCACTTCAACCGTGCCGTCGGATTCTTCACGTACTCCCTCCCTGACCGGCTATTTCGCCGGGATGGGATGTTCCAGCGGATCTACCATGCGTATCAAGAGGGGACAATCGACCAACTTCGCGCGGAGGATCGGGCTGAATTCCGCAATCTTTCCGACATAGAACGCCGACTCGAGACGCATTTGCGCAGCGTGGAGATTGTCATGGATTTGCAGGAACGTGACGCCATCGAGTATGACCGTTTTCTCGGGGCACCGACTCCTTCGATGGCTGAACACGATGCATATCTGACCCGGATCGAGGAGGAGACCTTCGTCGGAATCATCATGGGAGACCGTTCCATCGAGGCATTCGATCGCTTTGTCGATCAATGGCTGGACGGCGGCGGAGCGGCGATCTCCGAAGAGGTCAATGAGTGGTTCATCGGCCTGGAGCAGTGAGGGCCGAGACCGTAAGGCAGAGTAGCAACGGTATGCGCCGGACCGGGCGAAGGAGGTGAGCGACGCGCGGGCCCTTGCCCGGCTCCGGCTCGCGTTTGACGAAGGGGCACTCAGTGGACAGGTCTGCAAGCGGTAACACCCCACCGGTCAACGGAGACGCTTTGGGTACTTCTCGCAGCGGCTTCAGGAGGAGATACCCCGGCTTCTCGTGGGCAAAGTGCTATCCACTGTACCTTATGCTGATTCCGGGGATTGTGGCGATCTTCATCTTCAAATACGTCCCCATGTACGGGGTGATCATCGCGTTTCAGGACTATCGCCCGATCCAGGGCATTCTGGGATCGGATTTCGTCGGCCTGCATTGGTTTCGCTTCGTGGTGAGGATGCCTCACTTCACCAACATCCTGCGAAACACGTTCGTGATCGCTGTTGGCAAAGTAGTCGCGGATCAGGTGGTGGCAATTGCGTTCGCCCTTCTGCTGAACGAGATCCGGGTCAGGTGGTACAAACGGAGCCTTCAGACGGCCGTGTACCTCCCCAACTTTCTTTCGTGGGTCATCATCGGGGGAATATTCATCGACATTCTGTCTACTCGTGGGATTCTGAACGACTTCATCGCGATGCTGGGATTCGAACGGCAGTTCTTTCTGGGCAGTAATCGCTGGTTCCAGTTCACCATGATCTGGACCGACGTGTGGAAGCAGTTCGGATTCAACGCGATTCTCTACCTGGCGGCGCTTACGAGCATCAACCCGGAGTTGTACGAGTCAGCGATTATCGACGGCGCTAACCGTGCCCAGCAAATCCGGCGTATCACCATTCCGGGGATGATGGCGACTATCATTCTCCTTGCGACGCTCAACCTGGGACAGATCATGGAGGCGGGCTTTGAGCAGATACTGGTAATGTACAACCCGGCGGTCTACCGGACCGGGGATATCATCGACACGTTCGTCTATCGTGCGGGGATTATAGATGGGCAGTACAGCCTTGCGGCCGCGGTAGGGTTGGGCAAGTCGGTAGTTGCGTTCGTGTTGATTGTCGTGTCCTACCGGCTGGCGTACCGGTATGCCGGATACCGCATCTTCTGAACGGGGCATGCCATGGTAGTACGGGATAGATCGCTTCCGTCGCGTTTGTTCGACTGGTTCAACTATGGATTCTTGGGAGTGCTTGCCGCCACATGTTTGGCGCCGCTCATCCATATGCTTGCTGTTTCCCTCAGCGCGCGCGGTCCGGCAGCAGCAGGGGAGGTAACTTTCTGGCCGATCGGCTTTCACCTGGAGGCCTATAGCTATATCCTCGGCAGTCATCTGTTTCTCAATGCATTTCGCGTCTCTCTCATGCGGGTGGTGGTGGGGGTAGCGGTCCAGATGTCGCTTGTGATTCTAACTGCCTATCCGCTGACGCGGGAACCCGAAGAGCTGCCGGGCCGCAACATCATTATGTGGTTCTTCTTCTTCACGATGCTCTTCGAGGGGGGGCTCATTCCGACGTTTCTGTTGGTGCGTAGCCTCGGCCTTCTCGACAACTTCTTTGCGTTGATCCTCCCCTTTGCTCTGCCGGTCTACAGCATGATCATCATGATGAACTTCTTCAGAACGCTTCCAAAGAGTCTGTACGAGTCGGCAATGATCGACGGAGCTTCGCACTGGGTCATCATGTGGCGCATTTTTGTTCCGCTCTCCAAGCCGGCGATTGCAACGCTCTCTCTCTTTTCGATGGTATTCCACTGGAACGAGTGGTTTTTTGGATCGATCTATCTGAACGACTACTACAAGTGGCCCCTTCAAACATATCTCCGGCAGCTGCTACAGAACATCGACTTTGCGCGAGTCACGATGGCGGATATCGACCTGTTACAACGGGTCTCCGACCGTACTTTCGTGTTGGCACAGCTTTTCGTGGCGACGATCCCGATTCTCATGGTGTACCCGTTTCTCCAGCGCTACTTCGTGAAGGGAATCGTGTTGGGGTCGGTCAAGGAGTGAGACGCGTGCTGCCGTGCTGTTCTGCTCGAATACTCCCGCCTGGACGGAGAGGCCGACGTACTGCGCGTACCCGGCATCCGGCATCATAGAGGGCAGTCTCAAGAACCGCGGCAGAACTAGAAAAAATGTTCCATTCCGCAGTGTGGTGAACGGACAACCGGAATATGTGGTGATATGATAGCAGTTGTTGATGAACGAACGCTATAACAATGTGACAGGAGTCCGCTGTGAACAGTAGTTTGAGATGGTTCTTGGTGCCCGGCCCGAGGGTGCCCGTTCGTCCGTCTTGCCGGTGGCTCACGCAGTCAGTACGGCGGCCGGCTGCGTGGTGGACAATCACCGTTTGTGGGCTCCTGCTTGCCGGATGCTTGGGGCCGTTTGACGGCGGCGATCGTGGTTCGGCGGAACTGCAGGTCGAAGTCCGGCTGCCGCGGCTATCGGAGCAGGGCGAGCCGGCCCGCGTTGACTTCGATATTCACTTCCTCGTGCTGTGCGAGGAGCTTCTGGAGGCTGAAAACGAGACGCATCGCCGTCGGGTGAGGGAGATCGCGCACGGATCCGCCGATTCGGCTGGAGCGCTCGAGTCGTCCGGCCGGTGTCAGGAGCGGCTCTTCTCCGTAGAAGGGGAAACGGCCGGGTCGGTGAAGTTCGACGCGATGCTCCGTGGGACCGACTACCTTCTTCTGGCGTACGCCGCAACCGACGCCGAAGACGCGGTATGGCGCGGGGCGTGGGGTGCGGTCACCTTCCGAAAGAGCGAGGCCGTTAGCCAAGTCTCGATCGAGATGAGCACGTCACGTGAGGGCGTGGAGGAGCTGCTGCGGGAGCGGTACGGGCTCGAGCTTCCCGGGGTGGCGATAACGATCGAGCTGAGCGATCTCGCCGCGGATGTGGAACTCGATTATACCTACGAGAACCCGGAGGGTGACACAGTAGACTTGACCGGCGAGGTCCGGGTCAACCGCGGCGCGACGTTCTCCGTGTCGGTTGTGGAAGCTTTTGACAGCTACCGCTGGTTGCTCAACGGAGAAGATATCAACGGAGAAGAGACCGAGGACGGCACCGGACGGGAAGTGGACATCGGAACCGATCAGTTGTGGCTCGGTGACCACACCGTCACGGTTATCGTTGAGCGCGACGGCGAGGAGTATTCGGCCGGGTTTGTGTTCTCGGTGGTGGACGACGCGCTTGCACAAGCGATCATGATCCCGGATGCGGGAAACGGCCGAATCGTCCTGATGGACGACATGGTGGGGGACAACTGGCGGGAGCTCGAACTGCAGGAGAACGGCGATCCGATCGAGCCGTTCTATCCCGTCGCGGTCGTACCGGCGAGCAACGGGAGAGTTCTGGTGGTGGGAGGTGTTGAAGAGGAGCCGGACCCGTATTACCCCGTGCACACGGGATTCTTGGTTGTGCCGACCGGAGAGGTGGAAAACGGTATTCAGAGTGCCGAGGTGGAGGAGACGTTGGACTTCTCGGAGTGGCATACCGAGACTGTGGAGGTGTTCGTCGGGAACCGCGTGGCGTACGACGTGGAGCGCGACTATCTCTACTATGCGGCGGCTCCTATGAGCTATGATCTCGTACCGGAGCTGTTTCGTTGGCAGCCGGGCTGGAGCGAACCGGATCCGGTTGCTCTGCCGGGCGATGCGGAGGTCACCGGACTGGAGGTGGACCCGCATACCGGGGATCTGTATGTGACCGGCTACGGCGAAGAACTCTTCGGCGATCCGGACTTCTCGTACTATTGCGGAGTGGCCCGGTTGGATCCGGATACGGGGGAGGTCCAGGCGCGCTTCCAGGGCGAGATGGAGAGTTTCCAGCTGGAATTCCCGCCGGTGGATGTCCGCTACCACGAGGAGTCGGTCTACATCGTTATGGATGAGTACAGCGCGTCCGGCCCGGAGGGTGAAGAGCATCTGGTCTTCAGTCTGGATCCCGTGAGCTTCGAGCTCGAGGGAAGCTTCGGTACGCGGGCACAGGAGCCCGATGCGCCACAGGTGGAAGAATTCCTGGGGCCGGTGTGGTTTGCGGGAACCGAGCAGGAGCGCCTTGTGGTGCTGGATTGGCGTGAGGTCTGGGAACCCGACTACGGGGTCTATTCGCGCCTCGTGGCGTTCGATGACATCGCGGGTGGCGGCTGGCAGGTGTTCCAGCCGGAGGTGAATCTCGATCCGCCGGGCGACCCGTTCGATTTCGGGGTACTTGGTCCGGCACAGCATTAGCGCGGATAGGGCGGCGCCGTGGGTCGCCGCCTCCTCCCTGGGCGGCGAGGGCAGGGGGCGCCGGGCGTGCGCAGTTTCGACCAGGCGGGCTCCGCCGTCGAGCCGGAAGAGCTCTCTTGGAGGTCGGCCGGCTCGGTGCGTCAACCACAAGGGCCGAGCGCAGGGATATGCGGACGACAAACGTGCTCCGTATAACGCAATGCAAGGAGTTGAGGTGGAAAGCGAAATCGGAAGTGGTATGATAGAAAGAGCGGTTTGATACGAAGCAGTACGAGGCACAAGGGATCCGTTGGGAGTCCCGGATGGACAGTCATTGCGGATAGCGGGATCGGCGTGGATTGGGGCAAGAGGCTATGTGCATCTGGGTCAAAGAGGAGAGACAAAAGTGAAGGGATTGCGGAGTGCAATGGGATGGGCGGTAGTGGCGGCGTTCATTGCGGTTGCTGCGTTGAGTTGCTCCAACGCGTTTCTGGGGCAGGCGGAGGACGGCGACGCGGATGGAACCGGCTACGTGGTGGTACGTCTTCCGGGGAGCGACGAGGGGCCGCGGTACACGATTCTTCCGGGGGAAGGCGCCATGGAGGAGGCGACGGTGCGCTACCGGGTAGAGTTGACCCGGGAGGGATGGGACGACGTCACCGCGGAGTGGGAGGCGGATGAGGCGAGCCCCGATCCAATAGCCGTGCCGGTGGGGAGCTGGAACCTGGTGGTGGAGGCGCTTTCGGAGGCGAACCCTGAAACCGGGGAACGGTTGCTCGTGGGGCGCTTCGGACCGGAGCTGGTCGAAGTCGAGGAAGGCGAGCAGAAAGAGATGACGGTGGTGATAGAGCCCCGCCGGGAGGGAAGCGGGACGCTTCGGGCGCGCTACATCTGGGACGACGCCGACGCAGACGGAGCGGGGATCGAGCTACTTACTTATCCAGACCGAGCAGATGCCGGGGCGGATATCGAGGCGGGTACGGACTACGAGGTGGACGGCGAGACGGTTACTCTAACGCTGGAGCTCGCCGTCGACAGCGGAACGTATCTCTTGACCGTCCGGCCGCGAAAGGACGGGGTGCTCCAGCGGGCGACCGTCGAGATCGTCCGAATCTACGACACGCTGGTGAGCGAGGCGGTGTTCGACTTCACCGGTACCGGCTACGCAGGGATTCCGCCGGCGCCTCTGGCTTTGACGGCCATGATGCCGATCGAGCCGGACCGGGTCCAGCTCGCGTGGGAGTGGGATTGGGAGACGGGGCCGAACACGCACGAAGGGTTCCGCGTGTTCCGGGACGGGGAGGAGATCGCTGATGTTGGCAACAGGTTCGCGACCGGCTACGGGGATACCGGCTTCGTCCCGGGAGCGGAGCACCACTACGCGGTGCGCGCCTACAACGACTTCGGTCTCTCGGAGGCTGCGGAGGTGGTCTTTACGCCGCCAACGGGGGACGTTGTTTTGACCATCTTCTTGGAGGATCCTGACGATCCTGAGTTCAGCTTTGATGTTGACGCAGAAGATCTCGTTCTGGACCGCGGGGTGGGAGAGACGCTCTCGGTTATAGTGCAAGAAGAGTTCGATACGTACCAGTGGTTGCTCAACGGGGAGGAGATCGGGCAAGAGCAGACGGTCGACATCTCCAGTGAAGGCCTCGTACTGGGGCCGCATACGGTTACGCTGATCGTGGAAGACGAGGGGGATTTACACTCTGAGACCCCGTTCGACTTCCTGGTGGTGGACAACACCATGAGCCGAATCATCGTGCCCGACCACGGCAACCAGCGAATCGTGGCCATGAATGACATGGACGGCAACGGCTGGCGGGAGCTTGCGCTGGAGTACGATGACGGAGCGCCGGTGGAGCAGTTCTATCCGTGGAGCGTAACCGCCGCCGGCCGCGGGCGCGTTGTGGTGGTGGGAAGCGCGCAGCCCGAGCAGGAGTCCTCGCAAACCGGCTATCTTGTTGGTCCCGCGGGTGAACTCAACAGCGACGGCGAAGAGGTTGCCGTGGTCGAAGAGGAGCTCGATTGGGCAACCTGGCATCAACTCACCGAGGCGTATGTAGGCAATCGTATCGCCTTTGATGACGAGAACGGGCACCTGTATTACGCAGTCGCGGGTTACCACATGGACCCGGCCTCTCTCTATCGCTGGGTCCCGGGGTCAGGAGATGATCCGGAGTTCCTAGAGCAATTCCCGGAGGAGTCATTTGTGACCGCCTTGGAAGTCAGCTCGGACGGGGAGAGCCTTTACGTTGGGGGGTGGGGCACCTTTCTTGATGACTCTGACGGGGTTGCCCGGGTCGACGCGGGGACCGGCGGGCCCTCCGATGACGTGTTTGTCGAGGTTGACGATTTCCCCCTCGTGCAGCCGGTCGACGTGCGCCTTCTCGACGGCGTGGTATATGTGATGCTTCCGGACGCGGTGGGCCCGAGCGGGAGTGAAAGCGTCGTTTTCGCCGTCGGTCCTGAGGATCTGGAGTTCACTGGGAACAGCTTCGGTACGCTGGCCGGCCCGGCGAGTATTCCGGATGCGGTCGAGGATCGTGAGTTCTACGGCCCGCTACACTTTACCGCAGCCCTTCCCGGGCAGCTCGTGGTCCTCGATCGCGGGGAGGACGGTGAAGTCGAGCCAACGGCATACAGCCGCCTCGTTACCTTCGCCGGAGCGACCGGCGAAGAGTGGGATACGTTCCGTCCGGAAGAAATTGAGCAAACGCCAGGATTTCAATTCTTTGGGGAGGGTTAGCAATAACGGCCCGCGCCTTTGGCGCCTGGATGCGAGCAGGCGG
>PWGF01000281.1 GCA_003554375.1 Spirochaetaceae bacterium | reverse complement strand
CGCCTGGCGATACGGGTTTAGTCGGAGTCGACGTAACACAACGCTCGATCCTACCACCAAGGTCAGGACTGGACGATAGTATGGCCACGTGGTCCGAGGTCATCCAGGAAATCCAGACAGCGCCGAATCAGTTCGATACCGTCAGAACGGATTATCTCAAACGTCTGGCTGAGTATCGCGGACGCAACATAGTGGGCTATTATTCGTCCTTCCTGCACAAGAACGAGATTGATACCAGTATTACCGACTTGGATATGCAATCCTTCATGGCGACTGTCCACGGCCTGCAACGCACCGAAGGCCTGGACCTTGTACTGCACACTCCCGGAGGTGGCATAGCAGCTACTGAAGCTATCACTGAGTACCTGAAGAAGATGTTTGAAGGCGATATCGAGGTTTTTGTTCCGCAAATCGCTATGTCTGCGGGTACAATGATGGCCTGTGCCGGCAACTGGATATATATGGGGAAGCATTCGAGTCTCGGGCCGATTGATCCGCAGATCAACGGAATTGCCGCAAAGGGCGTTCTCGAGGAATTCGCTCGCGCTAAGGACGAGATAGCACGCGACCAGGGAACGTATCTCGTCTGGAAGGCGCTATTGGAGAAGTATCCGCCGTCTTTTTATCGACGCATGCAATAAAGCGATCGAATGGTCCGAGGCCACGACTAAGCAATGGCTGCTTGACGGAATGTTCCGAGATAGCTCGCGAGCAGAACAACAGGCTGCGAAGGCGGTACGCTATTTATCCAGCAGGAACGAACACTTTGCTCACGAGCGTCACATTGCTATCGAAGGTGCTAGGACAGCCGGCCTGCAAATCGTCGCGCTGGAAGACCATCCGAGTCTTCAGGATCTGGTTGTGACGCTGCATCACGCTTACACTCATACCCTACAGCAAACGAACGCTATCAAGATCATTGAGAACCATGAGGGCATGCGCGTCGTCAACAATACACGATAGTTTCCAGTTCCGCCCCAACTCTGCCGCCCTCAGGCTGCGGCGTTGCGGTTCCGTGACCGTTCTGCGGTTCGTTCGAGTTGGATTGAATGGGTTTAGGCGGGGTCCTGGAGGCTATCTGCTTTAGCCCCTTGCGCGGCCACGGCTCTCCTGACGCTCCCGCCCGCAGGCGGAGCACGCCCAGATCTTCCCCACCGGACGCCGTTCGACAGCATCACGCGTTCAGATGTTTCAGAACCTCCGATTTCTCGCGTTCGGTGGCGAACGCGTCGATCGCCGCGTCCAGCCGATCGACCTCGCTCTGGCCGGCGATAAGCTCCCGCTCCTCCGGGGTCAGGCCGAAGCGGCGGTCCAGGAGCCGGGTGAGCATCTCTTGTTTGGCTTCCAAACGGCCTTCCACTCGACCACCTTCCTTGCCTTCCTCAATCAACTTGTCCGCTGCCGTCATGATTGCCTCCTCCGCCGTGCGCATCCTGCGCTCCTTCGCATACTCCATCATAGCATCGCGTAGTTCCAGACCACCAGTCAGAAACACGTACCACGCCACGTCTTCCCCAAGGTATGGATCGGTGATGCCATCCATCAACTCCACGAGCTGCTTTATGACGTTCTCGATGGCCGTCGGCCCGTACTTGAGCGCCAAGAAGACGAGTCGGACCTCCCGGGAGAGCCGTTCCGGCGGCTCGTCACCGTCGGCGCCGAAGAGTTCTCGTACGTCCAGGAAGCCCGGGGAGAAGCGGGGGATTGCCTCTTGCTGGCCTCCGGGGAGGGCACGGTAGCGCTCGCCGAAGTGGTCGGTGAACCTTCGCGGGGCGTTCCACGTCTCCGTTCCGTGATAGAACACCACCGGCAGGATGAGAGTGTAGCGCCCGGGCGGAAACGTTCCCCCGGATCCGTGGGCTCTCCGGGTGAAGCAGGTTCTCTCGACTGATTTGCCCGTCCTCCGTCCGCCCTCTCCTTCGCGCGGACGCCCACATGAATGAGCAGCGGGGATAATGCAGTTTGTCGGTTCTCAAGGCGTTGGTATACTATAGGAGGAATGCCTGATTACCGCGCCGGTTGGACAAGGGATCTGCTTGGTCTTTGGTGCTTCGCGGGCTGGTGTGGGATGGTTACGGTCATAGGCGCTGCGCCATCGGCAAGTGTACGATGGAGTACGCAACACACAACGAGATGAAGCTCTATTTAGACAACTGCTGCTTTAATAGGCCCTATGACGATCAATCCCAGCTGCGGATACGGTTGGAGACCGAAGCTAAGCTGCGTATGCAGGAGGAGATTAGATCGGGCCGCCTAGAGTTGGTGTGGTCTTACATGTTGGACTACGAAAACAGCAAGAATCCCTTTTGGGAGAAGAGGACCGAGATCGCTAGATGGCGGCAGTATTCAGTAGAGTACATTGCCCAGGATGGTGAAGTCTTGAAAGTTGCGCATCTCTTGAGGGGCAAGACCTTCAAGAGCCTGGATGCTTTGCACGTCGCATGCGCCGCTCGCGCGAGGGCTGACTACTTTGTGACCACTGACGACGGTGTTCTCAATAAGGCGGGCCACGCGGAGCGGCTTGCGATAACGGATCCCATCGGATTCATCAAAGAGGTGATGCCATGATTACGGATAGCGAAATAAGGGTGAAGGGACTGCAGGTGCTGAGCGAGCATTTGGGCACTGTCGAAGCTGAGCGGTTCATCGCCCTCATTCAAAGAGAGCGTTTCGATTACACCAAGTGGCGCCAGGAGATCGACCAAGGGTTCAGTGTAGACGAGCTCAGCCGGAGGGCAATGGAGCACACAGAGGAAGAACGGGCACAACGGAAGTGATCTCGACTAAGCCGAAGGCGCGGTCCATTGGGCGCGTGAGCATGTCTCGCTTAGCCCTCACTTCTCCGCTTTGCTGACCCTTTTCGATACCCTCTTCAGTCAGCTTGTCCGCCGCCGTCACGACTGCCTTCTCCGCGGCGCGTCTTCCGCGCTGCGTTCGTCTTGTTGTGACATCAAGGCGAGTCTGAAGAGATGGCAGGCTTTTCGCCAGGCTTTTGAGAGCTTTCAGCTTTCATTGGGGCTCGAATGGGTACCGTCTCCCGGAGCAGGTG
>PWGF01000515.1 GCA_003554375.1 Spirochaetaceae bacterium | reverse complement strand
TATATGGGTTTCATAGATCAGCTCGCCGGGCGCCAGCTCGTTTCGCACGATCCTTTTGCTGATAATATCAAAAATCTGATCCGACAGGTTGTTTCTGGCCAAGGCCGCCATTTTGCACTCCGTATCTTGCGTTAAGACGTTTCGCGTTTGAACGCGTCTTACTCATATTATAATTTTTCCAGGCACGCCCGAAGGGCTTCGCTTGCCTCGCAATCGGCAATATCGATGAGGCTTCTTCCCGCCGCATCGGCCAGCCGAATGACGTCATCCTCCGGAATTGTCCCCAGATACGGGGTATCCGAGGGCACACGAAGACCGTCTTGCGTTGCATCCCCGCTGACCCGGTTGACGATCAGGCCGGCATATTCGCAAAACAATGCCTTTTTTGCCACCGTGTAAATGGTCTGTGCCACATTCAGGCCCCGGACCGACGGATCCGAGACCAGAACCAAATGCGTTGCATGGGCCATGACCCGGCGGTTGACCTGTTCAATGCCCGCCTCGCCGTCAATGACCACATAATCGAAATTTTGGGCCATCGAAGCGATAATATCCTTTAAAAGCTGGTTGATCCGGCAGTAGCAGCCCTCTTTTTCCGGCCGCCCGATGGCCAGGAAAGCCAGGTTCTTTGATTCCTCGAGCACCGAGAGCATGTCATAGTCCAGCATGGCCAGCATTTCGGCTTTACCTGCACCCCCACCGCCTTCCATCCGGCTGATAAGGTCGTTTCGGACGTCGTCCACCGTCCTCGCGGCGGCAACGCCCAAGGCGGCGGCCAACCCCACGGCCGGGTCCGCGTCAATGGCAAGGATCCGGTTTTCCGGGTGCCGAAGCAAATCCCGGACGATCATGGCGCTGATCGATGTCTTGCCCACACCGCCTTTGCCGCATACGGCAATGACACACGGTTTGTCAAGCATGGGATGCAGCCTCCTTTTTCTGAAGGGCTCTTCGCATGGCGCGAAGTTCGGATACATCGTCGCAGACCGGGGCATATTCGCAGGCATCGCAGTCAAACGACATCTCTTCGGCCATCTTGTTCATGGCCCCGATGATTGCGCCGATTTCACCAGCGGTTTCGCGAAGCGCCAACACATCGCCGCGGTCGGCGGTGACAAACATTACCTCAACCGCCCTGACATAATCAAGCTGCATGTATTGATCGATGATCGCGCCGCCAAGCACCGAGAAGGAGAACCCGCTGCAAAGCGCCTCGCGGCTCACCCGCCCCCACTCCCGGCCGTAATGGGAAGCCGCACGCACCATGTAGCCCTTGAGATGCAGGTCACAGGCCATCAATGCCATTTCCCGGTACCGGTCAAACCGGTTTTCCGCGTCAAATCCGGCGCCGCCGATGATCACCACCTTGCCGAACGGCAGGCGACCGCCGTCCGCTTCGGCAATATCCGGGCCCACCACCGATATCCGGCCGCTTTGGAGCGGGCCGGGGTCTTCCAGCCAATAGAGAAAGGATACGGAGGCATCCTTGGGGTTTCCCAGCTCCACCGCGGTATCGCCGGCCATGACCAGGTTCCGGTGTTTATCGGTCGGCCACGGCAGCCGGTTCCCGCCGTCATGCCGGTACGCCCGAACCTTCCCCGCTGCGCTGCTTTGCGCAAGGTATCGTGTAATCTCATTATGCTGACGATCAAACAAAGCTGCTCCCGCTTCCATTTGTCAATGATGCGCTTCCTTCGTCAGCGCATCCTATGGCACCGACCACCGCCCACCAACCACCGCCCACCGCCCTACAACAACCGCCGGACCGCAAAAAACTCATCCAGCCTCTCCCTTGTCGCATCCCACGACTCCACCCGGTCATCGAAAGCATCGTCATACATGATATGAACCGGATACCCCTGCCGCTCGAGATCCCTGGCAAACGGCTTGACCATCCCCCACGTATTCCGGCACCCGGGGGTGCCGTTGTAAATAATGCAGTCGGCGCGGTAGCGCCGGGCGCATGCCAGAACCTCGTCCAGCCACATGCCGTGTTGGTCATAAGGCCCCCGGATGGACCGGACCATGGGCAAGCGGGCGTTTAACTGGGCAATGGAGTCCAGCATCATCTCCGGGCTCGATGTATCGATATCGTAGCTGACATCGGGCATGTCTTCCGTATATGGACTGCCTTTCCGGAAGTTGCGGGTCAATATGGAGCCCGTATGCGCAATTCCCCGCTCTTCCAGGTACTTGTAAAAATTCGTATCCACGGTGTAATGATCAATATAGCACATCAGCAGCCGGAGGTTCTCCTTTCCGGCGGAAAGCCCGGCAACGCCCTCGGCCATCCGTTTTCGGGAATCCTCGACCATGATCTCCAAAAGCCTTGTATATTCCGGCTGGCCGGAGAAGCAGAACCGCCCCGCGTAAATCATGAGGCTGAAAAGGGGCGGGATGGGCGTGGGCACCATCATGAGCATGTCTTCCATTTCCGCGGTCAAGGCGTCCTGCCGGTCGATTTCGGACAGCACGCCGCCCAGCCGGTCGTAATCGAGCGTTTTGCCGGTGTGATGCTCGATAAACCCCACGAGCGTCTTATAATCGTCAATGTGATAGTTCTGGCTCCGGTCATCGCCGATAATGCTGGGGTAATTGAGCTGGAAAAAGGGCTTGTCCAGATACTCGGCGGCAAAGGCGAAGGCATTGGCGTTGGTGTCGCAGACGCCCGGCGTGTCGCAGATAAACAGGTCAATATCTTCGCAGAGCCCGCCCAGGTAGGCCCCCAGAAAGCCCCGCTGGGCCGAGCAGGATGTCTCGGGCATGCCGACTTCGACGCAGTAGTCCATGTAATCGAACATCCCCCGCTTCCAGACCAGGCTGCCGATGGCCGTGAGCACCTCGAACGTTGCGGGAACGAGATCCATGGCATACAGGATCGCCGGCGTATTGCAGAAAGTGGTGCCGACAATCATGCGGTCCTTTTTTTTGGCGGTCAGGATATTGTCGTAGTACCTTGCCAGAAGCTCCAAAAAATAGACGCCGGCGGGGCCGGCATTGATAAAGGCCTTGGCCACGCCGGTAAAGTTGGGAATATATTGGTAGGTGAAGACCG
>PWGF01000346.1 GCA_003554375.1 Spirochaetaceae bacterium | reverse complement strand
GGCTTCATGTATCACGGTGCGAGCTCGGACTGGCAAAACTGGTGGCGCTCGAGAGACGCGGCGGAGGATCTCTTTGAGACGACCGATGACTTCGGGAGGACCGTGCATGAACCAAATCCGCACATCGACAACCCGGAATGGGAGCTGGACGATGTATGGGACGATATCCACGGGTACAGTGATTTCAATGACACGGACAGGATGCCGGAGATTATCGTAACCGGGAACGCCACGTTACACTATAGTTTAGTGGTCGGCACGAGGGATGAGAGTCCGAGGGAATTCATCATAAACGATCCTGAGTGGAGAGGAGAGCAACGTTATAGGCCACGGCGCGATTTGGAGGCGGCCATGTCGATCGAATCAGGGGAGTTCGACTGGGTCGGCCGAGTGTGTGCCGGCGACGGCATCTATGGAGGGCTGGAAGAAGAGCGGCCCGGGTGGCGATCGATGGTGTACCAGTGAGATTGGAGGTGTGAAATGAGAATACAGAGAAGCACAGTAATTCTTGTTGCGGCATTGCTTGCCGGCTGCCCGCAGGCGGGAACTTCCGGGGAGGAAGCAACCGATATGGAAGAACAGGACTTCCTGGAACGCTTGGAACCCCACCTGGCCGAAGGAGTCAGTCCGGTGGACATCTCGCCCGAGCCGCCGGAACCGGGCTATCTGTCGGCGCTGGAAGCGCTCAAGTGGGTTGCCGAAGATAAGGCGGAAAGCGGCAAGCTCGACTATGAATACACCGTGATACGCAACGGCGAGCGGGTGACCTACGACCAGTCGTGGCTCCGCGATGCTCAGGTCCATGAGCCTATCCTCGTGCATAATCTTGCCTTTAGAACCGCTGACGAGCCTGAGGGCTTCGACTACTACTACTACATACACGCAAGCCATCCCGATATGGGAATGGTTCTCGGCGGGACTTTCTACTACAACGAGAACACCGGGATCGATTGGGGCTTGACGGACAAAATGGGACCCGGAGTAAGTCGGCGCGCAAGCGAGAATCATGAAACCTGGTCGGCGTCCGAGCAAGTCACTACTCATGTGGTGACTCAGAGCGAAGCGAGGGAGTTCTTTTCCCGCACGGTCGGAGAGCCGTTGCGCGAGGAGCCGATCGCCGTTCTGTACCCGAACGACGTCCACACCGATGTACATGCGTTTAAGTGGTACTTTGAGACCGAGCCGGGTTCAGACGGAGAGGTGCATGCCTACTTGATGGACTCTCGGGTAATCGTCCAGTCCGACCGGGACCTGCGTAATCCGCTGGGCTACATGGAACGGATCAACGCGAGCTACGCGACCTCGGACGCCGATGCCTCGGTTACACCGCTGCCGACGCTCATCAGTAAGGTGCCCCGGCTGGGGATCTACGACGCTCTGGAAGAGCAGGAGGAACAGTTTCAGCGGCTCAGCCGAATAACCGAGGACGTAACCAGGGACGCCCCGGAGGTTCTGACGCGAGAAGACTTCGAGCCGGTACGGTGAGCGGGCCGGTTCCGCGGAAGCCCACGACGAGCGCGGTGCTCGTCGTGGGCGTGCTTCTGCTTGGGTATGGGTGGTACGGGGTTTCGGTGTCGGGAGAAGCCCCGGCGGCTGAGGAGGCGTTGCTGGTTCCGGAGGAGCGACTGCAGTCGGCACCGGAATCGTGCGGATTCGCGGCGCTGGCGTTCTATCTGTCGGCTCAAGGGATCCCAACTACGGAGCGCGAGATTAGCGAACACTTTGGGCGTGAAGAGTGGATGACGTTCGCCGAGATGGTTGAGTACCTGGAGCTGCGTGGCCTGGAGGGCCGCGGTATCGAGGTGACACCCGATTTCTTCGTGGAGGATCCGATGTACAGCGTGGTCCATCTGCGAGAGGAGCACTTTGTGGTTTACGTGGCCGCCCTCCGGGGAAACCACGCTGTGGTATTCGATCCGACGAGCGGCTACGTTCGCATGAGTGACGACGAGCTGGCCCGGCGGATGAGCGGCTATGTGCTGTATGGCGAACGTTGATTCCGCCGCGCGGCGCCGTGCGCTTGTGTTCTGCGTGTTCTGGGTGCCGATGGCGTGGGTTGTGGCGCTGCCGCCGGCGGGGGTATGGCCGGTGGGACTTATAGCGTACGTGCCGCTTCTGTGGGTCTGTAGTGAGCGGCGCTACATGCTCCCGCAGTGGCTTTCGGCGGGAGCGGTTTCCGGGTTGGTGCTGGGGCTTACGGTCTTCTGGTCCTTGATAGTGAATCCGTTCGAATCCTTCCTCGGGAAGGCAGTGCTTCTGGCCTTTTTTGCACTGTTCGTCTCGGTACATTATCTGTTTGTATTCGTTGCAGCTCGCGCGCAAGGACGGCTCCGGAGGCTTGCGGCGTTTCCGGTGGGGATAATCGGGGTCGAATATGCGCTCAGCGAGAGCGGTTTCGGGCTTCCGCTTTTCAGCGGCCTGATGGCGATCGACGCGCCGTTTGCGGCATTGGCGGTTCGCGGATTGGGGCATTTGGCCCCGAGCGTGGTCGTGGTTGTGGTGAATGTGTGCGTGTGGCGTATGCTGTGTGTGCGGGCGAAGACGGCCGGTTTGCTCGCACTTGGGGTGGCGGGGATGTTGTCGCTGTCTCCACTGTACCCGGTACGTCCGTACGAAGAGCGCGGGGTGCGCGTGGGGTACGTCCAGCAGGCGGTACCGCAGTCGGCCATCCATGCGGCAGAGCGTTTTTCGCCGCTGTATTGGGACATCGCCGAAGCGTATATTCGCGAGCTGCAATTGTTCGATCCCGCCCCCGACATCGCCGTCATTCCGGAAAACGCGTTTCTGTTGCATTACCCTGAGCACGAGGACGTTTTCAGCCGCATTATGGAAATCGCGGAGAGAGAAGGGATGGAGCTTATCGTGCCTGCGCTGTTGAGCGGCGAGGAGGGGGAGGGGGCGTACAACAGCGTTCTGCATGTCGGCAAGGAGGGGACGGTGCGGGATTCCTACCGGAAGACCAGTCTCGTTCCCGGCCACGAGTCGGACGCATTCGCGGCCGGGACGGAATACTCGGTGTTTTCGACGGCGCTGCGCATCGGTCCGATGATCTGTT
>PWGF01000032.1 GCA_003554375.1 Spirochaetaceae bacterium | reverse complement strand
TGTTTTTATATATTTATTAAAAGAACTTTTTTTGCTTGTTCCTTATTTCTTCCAAACTCTAGCTATACTTTTTGCTTATTCCGGAATATTTGGACACCCGTACCGGAATTATGTGGACACTGTTCCGGAGTATATGGACAGTGATTTAGAACATTAGGCTACCAAGTTTGGTTTAATTTTAATTGAAGTTATAGTTAAATACAAGAACTAATCATCTGACATTACTCGTTTAGCAGTTACTTCTCTCATGGACTGTTTAGCCTCTATGGCAAAAACATAGGAGTTATGGATGATCCGGTCCATAATAGCATCAGCGATAGTGGGATCAGAAAACAGTTCATACCACTTTGGGTGCGGGATCTGCCCTATCATGATTAAAGAAGCATTGTCATATCTAGCTTCAATAATCTCAAGAAGGTCTCTACTTTCATCAAGAGTATAAGTTTTTAGGCCGATGTCATCTAGAATCAACAAATTTAGTTTTTGAATTTGCTTAAGATACTTTGGGTAACGGTTTTCTAGCTTAGCAGTTTGTAGTTCAAGCAGTAATTCTGGTATTCTTAAGTACCTAACTGTATAATTTTTTCTGCAGGCTGCATTTCCAAAAGCAGAAGCAAGATAGGTTTTCCCACTACCAGTCATCCCGGTAATAATCAGGTTAAGATGTTGTTCTATATACCCACAACTAGCTAGATTTTGTATTAGCTTTTTATCAAGTCCCTTTTGATGCTCATAATCGATATTCTCAATACTTGCAGCTACAGGGAAAGATGCTTTTTTAAGAAGCCGATTAATACGGTTATTCCTACGAGCTAGCCACTCATTTTCAACCATGAGAGCTAGTCGATCTTCAAAGGTCATTTCTAGTTCTGTTTCGGTTGGATCCGAAAGCATATTAGCCATAACGGGTAACCGCATCTCTTTTAGCTTCTGGATAGTAGGTTGATTAAGCACGGTAGCCACCTCCCTTGTAAGCTTTTACACCACGGATATTTTGGTGGTTGATGATCCTATCCTGTTTAGGTGGCTTTGTATTATTCTCAAAGTACTGTCGGCTAAGCATCTTGAAATATTTATACTTGAAAATGTTCTTGTCAAGGGCCTCCATAAACAGTTCTTCAGCTCTTTCTTTCGGTAACTCCTCACAGATTTTTAAGGTAGAGTTACAAGTTTTATGGGCCTCTTGGGGGAAATTCTTTTGTGAAAGGATCTCCTCTATATAACGTTTAGCATTTGGACCAATATTTTCAGCCCTGTCGACATAATACTCTGTAGGATGACTCATTACAGCCCGGTGCTCTTCCGGCATATGCTCTACAATTGTGGTATATCGTTCAAAGAGCGTATTTCCTTTGACAGTATGTACACATATGCGTTTGTAGTCATCAAATATTTCAATGGTAGTATCAGTCACCCGAAGAGAAACCATCTTGTTAGCATAGACGTACGGTACGCTGTAGAAATGACCGTTACATTCTACATGGTAATCTGAACCGACACGTGCATTAAACCAGCTGGCAAACTCATATCTAGAACTTGGAAGCGCAGTTAATGCTGGTTTATCTATTGCAAGAAAAGCATCCTGTCTGTTACACGGTATTTTCTGGAATGGCCGCTGGATAAGTTTTTCAAGTTCTTCTGATATTGCTGTATTAATATCAGCAAGGCTAAAGAACTGACGATTCCTGAGGGCTGCCAGAATCCTCTGTGAGACGATTTTTACCATACCCTCATCTGCACCCTTGTCCTTTGGTTTAGCAGGGCGTGCTGGGATAATAGCGATGCTGTAGTGTGAAGCCATCTCCTTGTAAGTCTGATTGCATACTGGATCATAGTTATCAGTCTTTGAGATTGCTGTCTTAGTGTTATCGGGTATTAGTACCTTTGGAGTACCACCATAAAACTCGAAAGCTCTAATATGAGCGTCCATCCAGCTTTTTAGTGTCATATCATCATAGGCACGAACAAATGGATATGAACTTGCTGGTAGCACAGAAACGAATATATATGCTTTTTGATCTGTTTTAGTCTTAATGTTCTTGTACCAAAGGGATTTACCAGCCCAATCAACCTCCATTGATTCTCCTGCTTTATGTTCTTTATGCATGGTTATTTGGTTAGACTTTTTGAAGTCTCGATAGCGTTCACAAAACTGGGTATACATGAGCCCATTTGGGTATTTGGATTTATATTCTTCCCAAAGTAGCATAAGCGTGACATTTGGCTTCTTTAGCTCCTGGTAGATGTACTCAAGATTAGGTTCTGCTTTTTCTTTAGATGTAGGTGTCGATGGGTAAAGCTTGGCCACTAAAGCTTTGTCTTCAAGGCTCAACAACTCATCAAATCTCAACCCTGTTTCTTTTGCTTTGGTTAGTGTACTAGCTACAGCAGACTTACTGATTCCTGTTGCTAACTCAATATCACGAACGGACAGTTGCATGTCGTGCTTTAACTTAAGTATTTCTCGTACTTTTGTCATTTTAAGCCTCCTCATTTTAGTGGCCTCCCTTAAATTAATTTAAAATTAATTTAAGGGTACCACATTATCAAACGAGGTGTCCTAATGTTTCCAACATGCTGTCCAAGTAATTCCGATATACTGTCCAAATGTTACCGGAATCGGTGTCCAAGTTCACCGAAATATGCATGCTAATCATTGGTGGAAGGATTTTTGCATTAAATACAAGTAGAGAAGTTGATGTTGTATGGGATGATAGTGATTTTCAATCAGGTATGAATAAATCAGGGATTGAGATAGGTCATATTGAGGAAATTAACTTAGAAACACTGGTGAGGGGAAATTTTGTCAATCCCATGTAACTGACAAAATGAAGGATAAGGCTGCTGATATCATGGACGGGATATTTAATGAGGCAAAAAAATAAAGCTCCCTTAAAAAATGGAACTTTACTAGGGTTTTTGAGAGTGTCTTTGATGGCACTCTCTTTTTTTGTTTTCGGTTGCATTACGGTTGCATTCATTTTGCTTTTAAAGAATATGCTGCATTATCTTCTAAGTACACTATACTTGCCTTTGTGGTGGTCTTTATTAGTGGT
>PWGF01000204.1 GCA_003554375.1 Spirochaetaceae bacterium | reverse complement strand
GGGCTCTCCGGGCATGGCTCACTCCGGATTAGCGCATGGGTTTCGGCCCGTGCCGGTCTATTTGCCGCCGCCGTGGTGCCGGCGTGAGGATCATAGACATCGCTCCTCCTGCAGATTGCTCATTCGCGGAACAAGCACAAAGGATATCATACGTTGGTCCCGGGTGCAGCAATTCGTGCGTACCTGGGGGCGGAGGCTTACGAGCAGCTTGGGAGGAGTCCGGTTTCGCCGAGAATAGAAGCAGGGCTCGGGCGGAGGTAGGCTGGTCGATCGAAGAAAGCCCGCCGGGAAGCCCGGGCAAGATGCCCGAGCCACGTGTGATTCGCGGAATCTTTTTCCTACAGAGCTGCGAATCAGCGCAGACGTGGCGGCGTCGTTCCGGATGACCGCAGAGGAGACACGGAAGTTCCAAGAGAAGCCGCTCGCCCGGCTGATCGGCAAGCTTCCGTTCCTGGCGGGCTGCGACGACGCTGAACGGACTGCCGTTGCCCACCTGGGGATCTACCTCATGTCTTGCCGCGACACGAAACCGTACTTCCATCCGCACGAGGGGGATAACGGGCACATTCTGGACCGCCTCCGGCTTATTATGAGTTTCCGCGGCGGCGACCGCGCAATCATCGATCGCGGGATGGCCTTGATCGGCCTCCAGATGCTGCACGACTACAAGCGCGATGTCGAGATCGACGCAGCTATCGGGAAGTACAACCCGCTCGCGGAGGGTGCTTTCGACTTCGAGACCACCCGCGACGAGCTCCTTGCCACCATCCGGGCCACGGAGAGTGAGGAGATGGACGAGGATTATGACGATGAGATTGCGCCGTTGAGCTATTGGAGTTCGCCTTAGTCCGTGAAAGGCACTCTTCATCGCAGGGCACCTGCTCGGGGCCCTGCGATGTCGGAAGCAAGACAAGATCGTTATCAAGCCATGAACGAAAGCAACGCCCGAACCGACATCTCGCTCCGACTCCGGAGGCGGGTAACGGCCGCTATTGCGGCGTTTGCGGCGGCCATCGCCGTGACGAATGCGCTCTCCTTGGTGTTTGCCCTGGGAGAGACGGTGCGGAGCACCGTTCTCCAGCCCGTCGTATGGCACATGGCCGGTATCGCCCTCCTGTTGGCGCTGTTGTCCTTACGACCGCCTCGGTGGACCGGCGCCGTTCTGGTCACGGTGATCGTTGCGGTTGCGATCTATGCCGGCGTCGACGCAAGACCGGGAGATCTTACAAGCGTCGCTCTTCTTTTCGTAGGACTGACGTTGGCCGACGAGCTCGGGCTCACGCAGGCGAGCGGCCGGCACCTGGTGCCCGCGACAATCGCGCTTTTTCTGATTTCGCTCATCGGGTCGTACATCGTCGAGGGGATGTCTCCCTTGAGATATGCCGGCAGCGTCCTGGGAGCAGTCTGCCTCAGCTACTTGTTGTGGGTGCTCTTGAGCGCCCGCGCTGAACGGCACCGGATGCGGGAAGTGGAGCTCGAGGAGAGGGTGAAGGAGCGGACGGCGGATCTCCGGCGGCAGATGGAGGAGACGAAGGCGCTCGAGGAAGAGCGAAAGGTGTTGCTGCGGGAAGTCCACCACCGGACGCGGAACAACATGCAGGTCATCACGAGCTTGCTCAACGTGGAGGAGGACCGGAAGGGCTCGCCGGAAGCGCACGCGGCAGTCTCCAATACGCGCAACCGCATTGCCGTTCTCGGGTTCGCGCACGACCAGCTGTTTCGCTCAGAGAGCGTGGTACGGGTGCGCTTGCGGACTACGTCAAAGCCGTTGCGGAGTACGTGTGGGCCCGGACAGGGGTGCCGGAAGTGGAGCTCGAGGTTTCCACGCCGGCGGGCGCTTCGTCGGGAATCGACACGGCGGTCCCTCTGGCGCTCGTGGTGTACGAGATGCTCAGCGCCGTGGCGGAGATGGCATCGTCCTTGGCGGACCCGGCCACGGTCGGCCTTCGGCTGGAGGCTCGCGGTGACTGGTGGCGGCTTACGATCACGACGAGCCCGACGACCGCCGGAGGGCGAGGTGAGTCACCGGACAGCACGGAGGGAGGGATGGATCCGAACCTGAGCCGCGAGCTGATCGAGGCGTTGGCATCGCAGATGAACGGCGAGGCGGCGCTGGAGGAGGTGGGGGAACGGCTGCACCTGGAGTTCGCGTTTCCGGTACCCGGTGGGACGGCGACATCGGGTTGACTGGCGCTGCCGTGAGACGGGAAGCGGCTGAGCGCGATTTCGACGCAATCGTGGAACACATCGTGCGCACCTCTTGTCAGCTGCACGTGTAGCAATGGGGCTCCTCGTTGGATGAGCGCACGTTCAGCGAGATTTCCGATATCGACATCGCTGTGGAAGGTTCGGCCGGAGTGGAAGAGTATTTCGCCGCCCTTGCGGAGGCGATGTTCATGACGAGCTTTCCGCCGGACATCGTTGGGCTCGACAAGCTGGACCGGGAGCGGGATGGAGCCTGCGGCCTGCTATCTGGTCTGTGGTGGACGGGAGTCGGCGTGGCGTCCGGAGGCGCACGTCCTCATCGTGGCGCGCGGTTTCGGAGCTTCCGGGTTAGACCTGGGCAGAACGATCGTGGCTTCTGCAAGAGCGCGCATCCCTCGGAATCGTGGACAGAGCAGTTCTCTCCACCAAGAGCTCACTCGCGGTCGTCGTCGCGGTCGCTGTCGCGGTCGCTGTCGCGGTCGCTGTCGCCGTCGCGGTCACCGTCAGCATCACCACTGAGGCGAATCAGCTCCTTGAGCTCGCCGGTGCTGAGCTTGGTAAGCCACTGTTCGCCTTGCGCCACGGTCAGGTCCGCAAGCTCCTTCTTTGCCTCGATCATCTCGTTGATGCGCTCTTCAAAGGTGCCGCGCGTTATGAACCGGTAGACCGTGACGTTCTTGTGCTGGCCGATGCGAAACGCGCGGTCGGTGGCCTGGTTCTCCACCGCCGGATTCCACCACAGGTCGTAATGGATCACGTGGTTCGCGGCGGTGAGGTTGAGCCCCACTCCCCCGGCCTTGATCGAGAGCAGCATATAGCGGTGTTCCTCGCTGTTCTGAAACAGATCGATCATGCGGTCGCGTTCCTT
>PWGF01000243.1 GCA_003554375.1 Spirochaetaceae bacterium | reverse complement strand
GAGCTTGTCGGTGGACGTGGGAGTAGACAGAATATCGGGGAGTGTTTGCGGAGTGCCGAGGATGTCTACGCCCAGCTGGTCGGAGGCCTCCGGCTATGGATTAGCGGGGGTGCTTGAGATGTGGATTGAGATGTGAGATGAGTGATTTGTCTGAGCGGTATGAGAGGACGCCGGGGGATGTGGTGAGAGAGTTTGAGAGGTTGTATGAAATTGTAGATACGTTGCTGGGGCCGTTCGGGTGCCCTTGGGATAAGGAGCAGGATCGGTACACTCTCAGACAGGAACTTGTCGAGGAAGCGTACGAATGCGTCGAGGCAATTAACGAGGGGGATGTTGCGAACCTGCGGGAAGAGCTTGGAGATGTCATGCTCGTGAGCTTGTTGATCGCACGTATCGAAGAGCAGAATGGCGTCTTCAGTGTGGGAGATGTCTTGAGGGAGTTGGGAGATAAGCTCGTTCGCAGGCATCCTCATGTTTTCGGTACGTCGCCTAGGTCTTCCGGCAGCAGAGGAGATGCCCTGCCCCGCATTGATGACGAGGAAGACAATATGGCTGGGGGAATGGGTGACGACGCAGGGGTACGGGGCGATACGCTGGACGCTGTCGCTGTGTTGCAGCAGTGGGAGGAGATCAAGCAGCGGGAGACGGCAGGAAGCCGGGAGCCTGGGAACGACGCGACAAGTGGTAAGGGAAAAGGCGCTGCAACCGGGGGGCGGCTTTCGGGGTGGCTTGATACCATTCCGCGGGCGCTCCCTCCGTTGGAGCGGGCTTACAAGCTGCAGAAGAAGGCCGCACGCGTCGGTTTTGACTGGGATCGGATTTCAGATGTGCTCGGTAAGGTGGAAGAGGAGCTGCGGGAGGTTGAGCGGGAAGTGACGCGTTTCCAAGGCCACTCCGCCCTTCCCGCCCAAGGACCAGAGGATTCCACCGGCGGTCACAGTGGCAACCGTGAAACCCGCGGCTGTGACACTGGTGCCGACGCCGAACCAACGGAGACGCCGCGGGCGGATACGGGGATACAGGGAGAAAGAGAGCGGCTTGAAGCAGAGGTGGGCGATCTACTCTTCAGCGGAATCAACCTTGCACGCTTTCTGGGCATCCATCCAGCTGACGCTCTGGGGCGAAGCAACCGAAGCTTCGTCGAACGCTTCTCGTATATTGAGCAGACACTTGGTGAGAAGGGGCTGAGGCCGGAAGAAGCCTCACTGGAAACGATGGATAGGTTGTGGGCGGAACACAAAGCGACTCAGCAACGAAAGGAGGTAGAAGCCGACACTGATGACGAGGAAGCCGGTCCTGCGGATTGAAGCCGGGAGGTCGGGGTCACATGTACCACGGGTTCAGGTCTTCCAAGACCTCCTCGTAGGATTGATCTTTGAAGATCCCGTGCAGGATTAGGTCGGTGGCGCGCGGCGCCCAGAACTCGTACTCATTACCAGCATCTACCTGTACAACTACGACGACTTGATCCTTGGGATTTTCGGGTTCGTACGGAGCGTAGGCGGCATACCACGAATGATATCGGTCGTCTGAGCCGATCTCTCCCGTACCGGTCTTGCCGACGCTCTCCACGGCGTTGGTGCTTACACTGTGACGGGCGGTGCCCTCTGTAACAACCTGCCGGAGTCCACGCGCTACTTCCTCGAAGACTTCCTCATCCACTGGGGCCTGGTGGAGCACTTCCGGTTCCATGGCCCCCGTAGTTTCGTTTGTCTCCGGATCTCGTATCTCCTGTACGATGTACGGACGGTAGATGGTGCCGCGATTCGCTACCATTGCCATGACGTTTGCTAACTGGAGCGGAGTGACGGAAGTGAAGCCTTGACCGATAGAGAAGTTGACCGTATCACCGCCGACCCAGATCTCTCCCTGTGTCTCACGCTTCCACTCCGGGCTTGGTACCAGCCCGGAGCGCTCGCCGGGAAGGTCGATACCAGTCGGCTGTCCGAGACCAAAATACTCGGCGTACTTCCTGATTCGCTCTACGCCAAGCATTTCGCTGCCCACGGTGTAGAAGAAGTAGTTGGACGACTGTGCCAGGGCGTCGTGGATGTTGACTTCCCCGAACCCGCCTCCTCTGGTGTCCACCCCCCACTCGCGGAAAACCCGGTTGCCGAGTCGGTAGAACGGTTGAGCGTCAATCACATCGTCCGTTGAGATAACTTCTTCTTCAAGAGCTGCAGTGGCGAGAATAGTCTTGAAGGTGGAAGCAGGAGGAGCTTCCCCTTGGATAGCACGGTTCATGAAGGGCGAACGAGGGTCATTGGCGGCTCGGCGGAAGGCGTCGTCGCCTCCGGCGCCGAGGAAACTATTGGCGTCAAAGGAAGGGTAGCTTGCCAGCGCCAGCACCTCGCCGGTAGCCGGGCGGAGCACAACTACTGCGCCACTTCGTTCTCCAAGCGCTCGTTCGGCGAGCTCCTGGATGCTATAGTCGATAGTGAGAACAAGATCGTTTCCTGGCTCCGGAGGAACGTTATCGCTGCGGTCCGAAACCGGCCGGCCCAATGCATCCACGGTTTGAACTCGGCGCCCATCCGTTCCTCGCAGCAAGACGTCGTACTCTCGCTCGATGCCCGCCTTACCCAGCACTGACCGGGGTTCGTAGCCGCGGTTGTAAAGCACCTGAAGCTCCTCCGGGGTAATCTCTCCTACGTATCCCAGGACCTGAGCGAGAGATGATCCGTGCGGGTAATGGCGTTTGGGTTGACTTCGCCAGTCGATACCGGGAAAGCGGTCGATGCGTTCGGCTATGTACGCGATCGTTTCGAAGCTGACGCCCGACTTGATTTCGTGCCGGCCATGTGAGTTTCTGGCTCGTGGCGGTATCCTCCGCTCGATTTGCTCAGCCGTAAGGTCCAGAATTGACGTCAAACGGGAGACAAGAGGTTGGAACTCGTCACGGGGAACTTTCGCCGGATTCAAGTCAAGAGCGAACCGATCAACGCTGGTAGCCAGAACGGTGCCGTTTCGATCCGAGATGACTCCCCGTTGGGCCGGAATTACGTTGGCCCTTCGGGGAACCTGTTGAGCGCGTGAACGGTAGAAATACCCGTCGATAACCTGTATCGATATAAGATG
>PWGF01000023.1 GCA_003554375.1 Spirochaetaceae bacterium | reverse complement strand
GAGCATCTCGACGATCTCCGGGTGGTCATGTTGTATACTGAATGCTTCTGCTGCGAGCGCCATCAGCCCGTCCTGTCGCTTTCGGACTTCGGTTGGGCTACGAGCTTCATCTTCAAGTAGGCTTTCGGCTTTGTCGGTTATCGGGCGCACGGATCGGATCATGCTCCAGGGCGCTCCTCGCGACAGCTCACCAAGGTGCTCGGCGATCCGTGTGATGTTTCGAGCCGCGTCCGTGGGATTCTGTTGCATTGTCTTCTCAACTACGAACGACTCTTCCGGCTGCGTCAGTGCGAATCTTCCGCGGCCCCAAGCAAGCACCATCACCAGAAGCGCTATCGGAAGTTCTGTGGGCGAAAGCGCGAAGCGGTCTCCGGAGACGGTTCGGGACGTATGCCCGACAATGGAGGTGATATCGCGAAGGTGGTCCATCCTTCTCTGATTCCGGGCCCCGGCGAACCGGTCGGCCAGCCTCCTCTGTCCAGCGAGTAGAGTCAGAGTCGCTCGCGCAAGGGCGAACCACAGCGAGCGAATCGGTGTCGCAAGAGGGAGGAAGATGCGCTTGATTACCGGAATCGATGCAGTCCGGGCGCGCCACTCGGAGAAGCGCCCCCCTGCGGTGGCGGTCGATCCAACGGGTGTCAAACCGCCTGAATCCTGAGACGCGTCGGGTGCCGTTTCGCTTTCCGAAACGTCGTCATAATCAGCTTCCTTCGAATTCTTGCGGGCGTATTCTCGAAAGTGGCCGTCGCGACCGCGATGAAGACATCGGACGGCGCGGTTGAGGTCCGATACCTCTTCGACAAATCTACTGCCCTTACGCTCAAGATAGATGAGTAGTAATTTCGAGCGAAGCCAGCGGGAAACGCGCGTACCGCGAATGAAGGTCGCCGCAAAAGAAAGACCGTTATCCTGCGCTTGGGTTGCGAAAGATCGGAAAGCAGTCCGACCGGCACGATAGCGCTTTACCTCATGCCCGGAGCCGGCACCGTGGTCGCTTCCTTCCCTTCGGTGGCGTCTCGTGTTGATGCCGAACAAGATAACTCCTCGCGTGTCAGTTGGGCGAAATGAATCAGGTCGCTCTCAGGACTAAGTATCACGATCCGTCGAAAACGCACAATCCTTGATTGTGGCCGGCCTTCTGCGACGCCTTCGCCGTTAGAGCGTCTGCGCGAAGCCCGGGCTCGCGACTAAACCCTGAGACGAAGGTGGACAAACGGACTGCTACACTCGGGACAAACGATCGTCGAACGGGCCGGTGCAAACCCATCCAATTCCGTGTCGGTCCATGTAGACAGTTCCAGGGAGGCATCCTGAGTACTACGAATCGCGAAGAGAAAGTGTATTCCGTGAACCGTGAGGCACAGATTGTTGGGGGAAGTATCCCCCACGCTTCAGCCCGCGTGCCCTTCGGGCACCGGGACGTGCTTATCGGGCTCCGCTCACGCTCCGCCCGGCACGCCCCTCGCGGTCTTCCGCTTCCCCCACCATGGGCGGAGCTCCACCTGCCTGCTCCCGGCCGGACCCAGGGCAAACGCAGTTTGACAACCCGCCTGGAAGCGCGGCGGCGA
The DNA here is from genome assembly GCA_003554375.1 of Spirochaetaceae bacterium. Taxonomy (GTDB): domain Bacteria; phylum Spirochaetota; class Spirochaetia; order DSM-27196; family SKKC01; genus PWGF01. Next base: position 1,515 of record PWGF01000023.1, on the reverse strand, counting down.
GCAGGCGGTCGTGGGCGCTTGCCGGGGCCCCTGGTGGTGTGGTGAGCCGGGTGAGTACCCGCTTCAGCGGCTTTCGGCCACCGCCGTCGAACCGTACTGATCCAACTGGGCTTGCTCTGCGGCCGGACCGCCCTCGCCTGCGTGGTGCCGCATGCGCTGCGCCCGTGACAACAATCTATGCCTCACACGCTATTCTGTACGGTATGCGCTCGCACGGTACGCAGGACGCGCAGCGCGTCGAGAGCGCTCTTGGCATGACAGGATAGCAACCCGAAGTATTACAGGTCCGCGGGGCGGGCAATACGGGCAGTAGTACTCCCGCCTACAACGATTTGTCTCGCCACAATCGCGGCGATATATTGTCTCAGTAGTGAGGCAAGAGTAGGCCCGACCATTGGCCGGGAAACCGTGGAGAAGGACGGAGATGGGTTCGTCCTAGTGAACGGACGGTCACGCATACGGCCGGCATTCGAGTTCCGCGGCCAACCTCTGAGGATGGTCATACGCAGCGGCCGGCTGTCAGGCGGGCTGGGCGGACCTGACCTCGGTCTATTGGTCCGGCCGGCGTTTCGGAAGAGTAGAGGCGGGCTTGCGCGCGGCACGGCGGCTCCGCATGGAGCGTTCCGTGTTGATTGAACGAACTACCATTGGGGTTGCTGGAGATGGGAGAAGCAGGAGGAAAGAACGTAGCAGCCTGCGCCTCGTTTCCGGGGCACGTGGTTCTCGGGGCGGGAGGAGCCGTGGCAAGCGCTCTGGTGCCTCGTCTTATCCGAGAAGGCGTTCAGCCTATTCTAGTTTCTCGACGCGGAGCGCGCTTCCCCGGAGCAACGACCATAGCTGCCGATGTGACCAAGTATGACCAGCTTGCTCCTATCGTCCCCGTCGGAAGCGTGGTCTATCTGCTGACTGGTTTGCGGTACGACACACGTGTTTGGAAAGAGCAATGGCCGGGCCTGATGGATGTGGTTATACGCGTGTGCCAAGAGCGACGAGCTTTCCTTGTCTTTTTCGACAACACCTACATGTACGGACGAACCTCTACACCGATGACGGAAAGAACTCCCTACCGCCCTACGAGCCACAAAGGTATGGTTCGGGCGGCCGTCGCCCAACAACTCGAAGATGCTTGGCGGCTCGGAAAGGTGCGAGGGGTCATCGCACGGGCAGCGGATCTATACGGTCCGGGGTTGGAGCATTCCAGCTTTGTGAATGCTTTGGTGGTTCGCCGGCTTCTCGAAGGGAAAAGGCCTCAGTGGCCGGGAAGGTTGGAGAGGTTGCACAGTTTGACCTACATAGGAGATGTAGGTGGGGCGTTGTTGCGTCTAGTGTTTGACCCAACAGCACAGAACCAGGTTTGGCACCTTCCAACGAGACGTCCGCCAATGAGTGGAAGTGCTCTTATCAAGTTGGTGGCCGAGGGTGTGGGGGGAAGTGTGGGGGGACGCAGCAGGCCGACAGTGTTGCGCCCTCACAGTATTCGTCTCCGTGGCATGCTCGATCGGACCGTAGGTGAGG
>PWGF01000285.1 GCA_003554375.1 Spirochaetaceae bacterium | reverse complement strand
CTTCTTAATGACGTCGCTGCGGCAGCTGATAATTTAAAAGCCAACGGGGTCCGGGCTATTACCGGGGACTGTGGTTTTATGGCTATTTTTCAGGAAAAACTGGCTGATACTATCGGCATCCCCGTATTTATGTCCAGCCTCTTGCAGGTACCGTTCATTAACTTGTTACTTGGCAGTGATAAAAAGATTGGTATTATAACCGCTAATGCCGGCTCTCTAACCAGTACTGTTTTAAAACCATGTGGAGCTGATCTGCCTGGTAAAATTGCAATCCGCGGCCTGGAGCATTGCCCTTATTTTAGCGAGGCCTTTATCGAGGAGAAAGGCACTTTGGACAGTAAAAAGGTTGAAGAGGAACTGCTGGATGTTACCAGGCAATTGATTGACGATGTTCCGGAGATAGGAGCCCTGCTTTTGGAGTGCAGTGTGCTGCCGCCTTATGCTGCCTCTGTGCAGCAGGCTACAGCTTTGCCGGTTTTTGATTATATTACCATGATCAACTATGTTTACTCGGCGGTGGTGAAAAACAGCTTTAATGGTTTCATGTAGCACTTTAATTAGGAATTTTTTTAATTATGACTGGAAAAATGAAAAAAACTGAAAGGAGGAGTTAAATATGCCCCCCGTTTTCCCTGTTGATGAATATCAAAACAGGATCAAAAAAGCCAGGCAAAAAATGGCCGAACAGGGCATTGATTTGTTGATTATATCGCAGCCGGCCAACATGAACTACCTGACCGGTTATGACGGGTGGAGTTTTTATGTGCACCAGTGTGTGCTTGTCCACCAGGAGCAGGAAGAACCGGTCTGGATTGGCCGGGGCATGGATGCCAACGGGGCCCGCCTGACAACTTTTCTTTCTGAAGAAAATATCATTGAATATGCCGACGATTACGTGCAGTCAACAGTTAAGCACCCCATGCATTTTGTAGCCGGGATAATCAAGGAGAGAGGCTGGGATAAAGCTGCAATCGGGGTAGAGATGGATCAATTCTATTTTCCCCACCGGGCCTATGTTTCCCTGGAAGAATCGCTGCCAGAGGCAAAATTCAGTGATGCCAACGCCCTGGTTAACTGGGTGCGAGTAGTTAAATCGGATATGGAAGTTGAGTTTATCAAGCGAGCCGGGAAAATTTCTGAAAAGGTAATGGATGCGGCCAGGAATGCCATTGCTGTCGGTGTCCGTGAATGCGATGCCGCAGCTGCGGTTGCCTATGCCCAGTATTCCGGAACAGATGAATATGCCGGTGATTATCCTGCGATTGTGCCTTTAATGATGGCAGGAGAAGCAACCAAAACCCCTCATTTGACCTGGACTGAAAAAGTTTACCAGGAAAATGAAGCGGTTTTGCTGGAACTGAGCGGCACTTACCGGCGGTACCATGCCCCGATTGCTCGCACAATCTACCTGGGTGATGATCCCCCGCAGCTGCTTACAGATACTGCGTCAGTAGTCCTGGAGGGGTTGGACAAAGCCCTGGAAACTGTCAAACCAGGGGTAACTGTGGAAGAGGTGGAAGCAGCCTGGCGTAAAGGCATTGCCCACTCCACGGTGGTTAAAGAATCGCGGATCGGTTATTCTTTCGGGCTTAATTACCCTCCAGACTGGGGTGAACAAACGATCAGTATCAGGCCGGGTGATAAAACCGTGCTGGAACCGAACATGATGCTCCATCTGATCCCCGGTATTTGGTACGATGAGGTCGGGTTCGAGGTGGATGCCAGTGTGCGTGTTACTGAAAGCGGCTACGAATCTGTTTATGATTATCCGCTTGAGCTCTTTATTGAGAAGTAAGCGCTATTTGCATGGCCCCTTTTGTTAGCATACCGTGGTTTAAGCAAATACTTATTAAATGAAAGGAGATGGGATCTTGTCTAAGAAAAATGTGTTAGATTTCATCAGGATGAAGAAGGAGGGCGAGAAGGTTGCCTGGGTTACTGCTTACGATTTCCCCATGGCCATGTTTGCCGAGCAGGCGGGTATGGACATGATTTTAGTCGGTGATTCCCTGGGGATGGTTTTACTCGGCTACAAGGATACTGTTCCAGTAACTATGGAAGACTGCCTTGCCCATTGCCGGGCGGTTCGCCGGGGTGCTCCCAAGACCTGGGTGGTTGGTGATATGCCTTTTGGTTCATATCAGGCCAGTGATGAAGAAGCAGTGAAAAATGCAGTTCGCTTTTTAAAAGAAGCTGATATGGATTGTATTAAATTAGAAGGTGGCGTGCGGGTGGCCAGCCGGATCAAGGCAATTAACGAGGCTGGGATTTTGGTGATGGGTCATATTGGACTAACCCCACAGAGCGCCGGTCAACTTGGTGGATTCAGGGCTACGGGTAGAGATGTAGAATCAGCCCGCGGGGTGATTGAAGATGCCCTGGCTGTTCAGGAAGCGGGCGCTTTTTCCATTCTTGTTGAAGCGGTTGCCCCGGAACTGACCGAATTTCTGACCAGGAAACTTGATATTCCAGTTTATTCGATTGGAGCAGGAGTAAAATGTGACGGCCAGTTGTTGATCTGCGGCGATATGCTTGGCCAGTTCCAGGCCTTTACCCCTAAATTTGTCAAGGTTTATGCCAATGTTGCCGAGACATGTGTCAATGCTTTCAAGCAATATGCTTCGGAAGTGAGGAATGAAGAGTTCCCAACCGAAGATCACGTCTATCCACGCAAAGACAGCCTGGAAGATTTTCAAAAGTTGTTTGACGAATACAGTTAAGCATGATCAGGGATTTAAAGAATTAACTATTATATGATAAATCGTGGAGGTTGTTGAAAATGTCTTTTAAAGAGATTGAGAAGTATATCGAGGAAAAAACTGCGTTCCCCTTGCGGGATCGTTATGATTTGCCCACATCAAAACACACTTTCCCCGACGGTTCCCATTACCGGATTGAAATTGCCGGGATGGAAACCATCTCGAACTTAGAAATTATGAGCAGGGAAGCAGAAAAAAGAAAAGTGCCGGTTCACCGGGTTATTTCTACCGTAAGGGGAGCAGCTCTGATGGATAAAAAAGAGCTGGAAGAATATGCTCAGTTTGCCGCAGAAAACAACTACGAAGTAATTATAAACCCCCTGCCCAGCCGGG
>PWGF01000010.1 GCA_003554375.1 Spirochaetaceae bacterium | reverse complement strand
GCTCTATCCCTGCAAAACCAGCCCTGTATGCCCTTTCCGCACCCCGGACGAAACCTGTAATGATTTCTCTGATTTCTTCTTTGCTTAATTCATATGGACGGGCAGCATTTTTCTTTAAAGAAATAGGGGATGGCCCGACAGGCCTGGCTTTTCCATCCGCTGCACGAAACCCAGCATGGGCCAGCTGCAGAACAGGAACTGCACCCTGGTTTTTGATCAGCATTGAAACCCTGGACAACCCCGCCACAAAACTCTCATCCCAAATGCCCGGAGAACGGGGGGTCAGTTTACCCCCGGGTGAAGTAGCTGCAGCCTCCACAATAACCATTCCAAGCCCGCTTTTTGCTTTTCCTTCATAAAAGGCACACAGTTTTTCCGAAACATTTCCAGTTTCTGCGGCAAAACCTGTGGTGATTGGTGGAAAGACAAGCCTGTTTTTTACTTGTACATCATCATTTATGTTCAAAGGCTGAAAAAGCATACCCTGACACCTCTTCTCCTGTTACTGGTAATTTTGCACCTGGTTGTAATACCATAGCAGGTTGTAGCCATAATTGCAATAGCAAAAACGGACAGTATTGCTGTAAGTAGCGCTTTACCGCGAAGATAACCGGAGCCGATACCGGGAAACTTAAAACTCCATTTTCATACTAAAGAATAAAGGCTGCACCAACTTTAAAGCAGTACAGCCTTACTATCCATGTATTTCATAGTCAGTTATAAATTGCTGTTAAAATTCATTCATCAGGCTTTGCGCCAGGGTTAAGCCGCCATACTCTCCTGGGCTTTTTTGGCAATGACTTCGACCATGAAGATACCTCCAACCAGGACCAAACCAATTAGATCCCACAGCAGTGTGGTTTCCATGAGCATAACCGACCCGGCAAACAAAATGGGACGGTGCCACCAAGGCATAACGCGGACAAAATAGCCCTGCATCGCCGCGCCCAGACCAACACAGGCAAAAGCCGCAGTTGGGAGTGCCAGGGCAATTTCACTTGGGGTGCCAATTAAGAGCAGAGCCGGCCCCGTGATAAAAACCAGCGGAGCGATATACGCCGTGATACCCATTTTCAAAGCTTCCCAGCCGGTTGTTAGCGGGTGAGCCCCGGCCAGCCCCGCAGCAGCGTAGGCCGCCAACCCAACAGGAGGAGTAATATCCGCATCGGTGCCAAAGTACAGGATAAACAGGTGTGCCGCCAGCACCGGAGCACCCAAGGTGACCAGGGCCGGTGCGACCAGAGTGGCTAGAATGATATACTTGGCTGTGGTAGGAACCCCCATACCCAGGATTAACGAGGCAATTAATGTTAGCGGCAGGGCCCAGAGTAGTTTTCCACCGGAGAGCATTTCAATCAGGGTGGAGAATTTCAAGCCCAAGCCGGTCATGGTCACCATGCCAATAATGATCCCCGCTACGGCACAAGCTGCCACCACTTCCAGGGATTTCTGGACGCCGTCGATCAAAGCCTGGATAATATCCTTGGGATACATCCGGGTTTCTTTTTTCACCCAGCTTAACACAATGGTAATAACAATAGCAAAAAAAACGGCACGGGAAGGAGAAAAGCCCCTGAAGAGCATATAGACAAGCATTACCAGGGGAGCAAAGTAATAAGCTCCCTGCTTCAAAACATCTTTCAGGACGGGCAACTCCTCCTTGGGCAAACCCACCAGCCCTTCCTTCAGGGCCCGGAAATGGACCATGAAAAAGCTGGTGAAAAAATAAAGAAAAGCAGGAAAAGCCGCAGCGATCATAATGTCGATATAAGGACGGCCCAGCCATTCCGCCATGACAAAGGCTGCCGCCCCCATCACCGGCGGCAGGATTTGCCCTCCTGTGGAGGCATCAGCCTCAACAGCACCTGCAAAAGCAGGCTTGTAACCCAATCTCTTCATCAACGGGATGGTAAACGTCCCTGTTGTTACCACGTTGGCCGTGGAGCTGCCCGTAATAGAGCCGATAAAGGCGCTAAACAAAATGGAAGACTTGGCGGGACCTCCAACATAGCGGCCGGTCAAAGCCAGGGAAAGGTCCCGGAAAAAAATCCCTGCGCCGCAGCGGTCCAGGAAGGCCCCAAAAATAATAAACAGTAAGATAAACCTTGAGGATACACCCAGCGGTATACCAAAAACACCGGCATCTGTAAGGTAGAGGTAAGGAAATATCCGGGTAAAGGTATAACCGCGATGAGCCAAGATTCCCGGCATCTGCTGGCCAAAATAGGCATAAATGATAAAAGCGATGGCCACGATGACGATCACCCAGCCTACAGTGCGGCGTCCGGCTTCAATAACCATAATCACCAGCAAGGCGCCCAGGATAATATCTGCCTGGGTAGGCGCCCCTGCACGGGCAGCTATGGCATCCCAATTCATCCAGACGTAAAAACCCAGCACCATGGTTATGGCGATGCAAAGAGCGTCAACGATTTGTATCCGGTCCGAGGGTGATTTCTTGGTCGCCGGGTAGTAAATAAAAATAAGGGTGGCCAGGAGCATCCAGTGAATATTTCGGAAAAGAATGGCAAAGGGGGGGCCTGCAATGGCTGTGTAAAGGTGATATATCGCTGTACCTGCTGCCAGTGCTGCTACCAGGTAAAAAGCAACACCCTTTAGCTGGCGCTGTTTTCCTTTAAGTGCTTCTTCGAGCTTCGCTTCTTTGGTTTGATCGATTTTTCTCTCCAGAAAACCCTTAATCGGCATGCACTTCAGCTCCTTCCAGGCCTTCAGAACCCCTGGAGGTGACTCCGAAAGCATTATATATTCATTATCTCAAGCCCTGAGACAAATATTAGGCAATTTGTACTTAATGTTCTTCAACTTGAAGGAATAAGCGTGTTCCTCCCGGCGCCAGGTCGGATAGCTGTACAGCTTCTCCATTCACCTCCAGTTCCTGGGGAACTGTCCTTGCAACTCGCAAAAATAATTTTTCCAACCGCCTCTCAAATTCATAACCGGTAATACGGACGGTGTCTCCTTCAAACGTAAAATCATAGCCCGACCCATGTTCCAGTCCTGCACCATGCCAGGAATACTGCTCTTCCAGCAGGTACAGATAACCATCATCCCCCACCTGAAAGATCTGCACTACGG
>PWGF01000135.1 GCA_003554375.1 Spirochaetaceae bacterium | reverse complement strand
CGGCGGCCCCCTCGATCTGGTACTCCGCTACGCGCTCGAGCAGAGGCGCAGTGACGAGCCACCACAACAGCTCTCGATACGCCTCACGGCTGAACCACACCACTCCTTCGTACGTATTGCAGCGGAGATAGTCGCTTATGGTCTGATCCTCCAAGACTTCCTCGATGAGAGCGCCCGCACGCGGTGCGCTTCCAAGCCCTTCCGGCCAGGCACGAACCGCGGTGGCCATCTGGAGCGTCTCCGCAAGGGCCGGTTCCAACGCTCGATCGGCCACGGCTGAGCAGCGCTGCCATTGGTAGGTGAGCATCAGGTTCTGGGCAAGCGAATCGAGGTCGTGGAGAAGGAGCCGCTCGTCCTCCGGATAGCGTTCCTCGAGCTCCGCCAGAGGCGCTACGAGCACGTAACCGAGAACGGCCTCGAGCCGCGCAGGCTCGGTCGACAATCCTGCAAACAGGAAGTTCCGCGCGTCGGTATACGGCAACGGCTCGTGTTGAACCGAATGGCTCTCCAGCCGCACCAGCGCATCGAACGCTTCCAGGAGGCCACGAAACCGAGTGATAACGCGATCCACCGATCCTTCGTGTCCGCTGAAATCCAGTACGTAACGGGCCAGCTCGCCGTACGTGTCGCACAGTGCCGTGATCTCCGCCTCGGAGAGCCGTCGCTTATCACGGTAGGCCTTCCGCAACGGCTCGATCCGTTCGGAGGCCGCAACGTGCGCGAACGCCTCGTGAAGCGGCCGAAGGAAGAGCTCCTTGAGCGCTTCGTCTACGTCCGGTACGCCGGTTCCCGCAAGCTCCTCGCTCAGTCTCCGGTAATGGCCGTCCGGCGAATCACGGACTTCGGTAAGGTCCAAGTAGACCTGCGCTTCGTAGCCCGAGAGAATCACGGTAAGTCCGGTCTCATGGAGATCTCGTGAGTTCCGGATGAACCAGAGTCCGCTTCGCTGTTCTCGCATCAGCACGAAACAGTTCTCGTCGGCAGTCAGCTCGAGCGCCTGCCCGATCGTACGTCGGTCTTCGTGGCGGTCCCCATTCTCCAACGGACGCATGACCGGACTCGAGGTATGCACCGTACCGGAGACCGTTTCGTAGGCGTTATTGTAGAAGACGACCGAGGCGTGCCGCCCGGCACGATTCGTGTAGGCAAAGACGTTCTCGTTCACGATCCCGCGATGGTCGTAGAAATCGTAGAGGTAGAAGCTGTCCACCTCTGCGAACAGCCACCGCCGCCTCATGAGCGGGAAAATCTCCCGCTCGTGCCGTCCGATCAGCTCCTGGTTCGGCCTCTCGTCCCAGTAGGCGCGGCTGTACTCCATGCCGTACTTCTCCGCGAAGCCTTCGATCTGGCCGTGCCCGAACATCGGGAGGCCGGGCATGGTTACCATCAGCGTGCATACGCCGAAGTATTTGTCACCGCTTCCGAACTGGGCGATCGCCGTCTCCTCGTCCGGATTGTTCATGAAGTTCACGAACCGCTTGAGAATACGCGGGTCGAACTCCAATGTGTTCTTCATCGTCTTGCGGTACTTGTCGTTCTCCTCGTCCTTTAGCATGTGCATGAACGCACTGTTGTACACCCGGTGCATCCCCAGAGTGCGGACAAAGTACCCTTCCATCATCCAGAACGCCTCTGCCAGAAGCAGGGTATCCGGGGCTTCTGCGGCTACCCGGTCGACCACCTCCCGCCAGAACTCCTGAGGCATTGCCCGCTCAAACTCTTCCCACGACATGCCGTGCTCGGCGCGGCTGGCGATGGCACCGCCGGAACCCGGCGGCGGGAACCAGAGGCGATGTATGTGCTTCTTGGCCAGGGTCATCGCTGCGTCGAACCGGATGATGGAGAAGTTCCGCGCCACGTTGAGAATGGTCTGAATGACGGATTCCCGAGTATTCGGATTGAGGAAATCGAGCTGGGCGGTATCGTTCCAGGGCATGCTGGTACCGTCGTTGCCGTGGTAGATGAAGCGCTCCTCCCCGCTCCTGAAGTCGACTCGTTTGAACACCACCGCAGCGTCCGTCCGGTCGTAGTAGTGATCCTCGAGGTAGATGCCGACATCCTCTTGCCACGATAGATTCTCGCCCGAGAAGCTGTAGCCGGGAAACGGCGAATACGTGAGCTGCAGAAACCGGTCCGGATGCTCCATAACCCAGCTCGAGTCGATTCCGGTATGGTTGGGAACCATATCGCTTGCCAGACGGATGCCGCGTTGCTCACACCGGCTCCGCAGGCCGTCGAGTGCATTCCAGCCTCCCAGGTTTTCGGCTATCTCGTAGTCATGGAGCGCGTATGCGCTCGACTCGGCCTCCGGATTGACGCACATCCGCTTGATCCGCTTCGACGCAACGCTGCGCTCCCACAGACCGATCAGCCAGAGCCCGGTGAACCCACGAGCGGCGATCCTGTCCAGCTCTTCGTCAGGGATCTGGTCGAGACGGCGAACTTCCCGCCCGTACCAACGCGAAAGCTGATCAAGCCACACCAGGGTACTCTTCGCCAGTAGCACCACGTTCGGCATCCAGTCCCGGTCCGGCGAGTACCGCTCGGCGCTTTCGCCCCCATACTCCAGGACGTACGTCTCTCCCGGCACAAACGGCCGCCCGCCGGTATGCTCCTCCTTGAGGAAATCCATGCCTCGCAGAATCCGGAACAGGAAGTGGCCAATGAGGTGCCCCCAGTGTTCCCGAATATAGGCAAGTTGGTCATAGACCGAATCCGGGTGATGACGTTGCGGAGCCGATAGCATCTCCGGTAACGGTTCCGACTCCGGCCCGAACGGCGGTTGCTCCGCGAAGTAGGCGTCAAGCTCTTCGATCAGCTTCAGGTACTCGGAGCTCTCGCGCAAGCTGCGGTCGTCGAACAGCTCCCGGATCTGGGCGTAGGCGGGGTTTCGGTTTTCCAAGCGGAGCATCATGAGCTCTTCGAGCGCGATCTCACGCCCGCTCACTCCGTCGAAACCGGTTGCCAGGAATGCGTCCGGGCTCAGCTCCCCGGCTCGTACAGCCTCGGGCGGAAACTCCTCCAGGTACCGTCTGAGGATTGTGTCCAGGTGGTCCGCAGTCAAGCGCTCGCTTGCCGCCTGGAGCGCACCGGAGATCTTAT
>PWGF01000513.1 GCA_003554375.1 Spirochaetaceae bacterium | reverse complement strand
GTAGACGAGCGGTTTTCCGCTGATAGCGCCGCTGAGCAGCAATCTGGCTCCCGCGACATTCACGGAGAGAGCAGTTCGTTTGCCGGTCACAGGCCCGGCCTCGTCCCCGGTGGCGACGGACAAGACGGCGGGCTCGCTCAAGTGCTTACGCATCTCGACATTGTTGGTTGGTCACGGATCGATCCAATCATGGTTCGCTGGATGCACGCGCTCCGGAAGAACGGTCTCCGTCTCATCGTCCTCTCCAATATGCCACGCGAGATGGAGGAGCCGCTGCTCTCCGGCCGCGGCTGGAGCGAGCTTCTGGAGGCACGGGTGGTTTCGGGTGCAATCGGAGCGTCCAAGCCGAGCGCGGAGATATACCGCGTCGCGGCCGCACGGTTGAAGCTGGCGCCGGAGAAGATCCTGTTTCTCGATGACCGCGCCGAAAACGTGGACGGCGCCCGCCAAGCCGGATTCCACGCTGTTCACTACCGCGATCCCCGCGCTCTCCGAGGCGTGTTGGAGGTTGAGTATGCTCGGTTGCCGGTTGACGCGCTGCCGCGGGATACTTCCCGCGACGACTGAGCGGTAGGTCCGACTGACAGGCCGCGGCAAACGCAGCCGCACACTCCCGGGGGAAGCGCGGCGGCGAGTGCCCGGCCCTTGGCTCTTGCATGCTGCGGCCCGCGGTGGCCCGGTGAGAAGGCGCTGGGAACCGGTTCCACCGTCTTCTCGCCGCCGTCGCGGAACCGTGCCGGTTCCATTGCGTTTACCGTGACTGACGGGCTTTGACCCGTTGGCGCCGTGCCGGTATAGTCGCCACCATGAGCGACCACGTGGTTCTAACCGCAAAAGACCTCGACGGCTACCTAACCGACCAGGACCGCGACGGACTCCGTCGAATGCACGAGCTTTACGACCAGGCGATCCAGTCGTTCGAGGTTCTGTCGACTTCGCAGAGTGAACGGCGGCTGGCCGGCGAGAAGACGCGTCTGATCGAGCTGTACAACCAGATGGGGGCTCTCATGCAGGAGATCACCGGTTCGGAGTCCGCCGTCCGCGTCTACTCCTTCGAGACACCCAAGGAAACCCATGGCGAAGTGTCGCGGCTCATTGCAAAGCTGCGGGATCGGAGAACGCAGCATTCGGAGTTCCTCTACTATGTTCAGCGGGCGTATGAGCTGCTTTTCAACTTTTCGTTCGGCGGACCCGACAGCGCCGGCAAGAATCACCTGATCGTTCGGACGCCGGTGGATGACCCGGTACAGAACTTCGCCGTCCACAAGATCCCTGACGTGGACAGTGCGCTGGAGAATTCGGTCATGTGTGTGATGCTGCGCGGGGCACTTCTCCCGAGTATCATGATGTCCAAGGAGATCCAGGAGTATACCTCCACCGGCTACGTCACGCCGTTTGCGCTCTTCCGGATTCGTCGGGAGGAATCTCGAAAAGAGGCGGACATGGAGTACGTCCTGGATCTCCAGCGCTCTTTCTTCGACTTGGAAACGCTGGATGGAAAGGATCTCATATTTGCCGATCCGATGAACGCCACGGCCGGGAGTCTGGTGACGATTGTCCAGTATCTGCGAGGTCAGGGAGTTCGGCCGCGCTCGATACAGTTCATCAATATCATCGCTGCGCTCAAAGGAGCGCTTCGCACCGTCCGGGCCCTTGGAGATGCGAGCGTGAGCACCCTGTGGATGGATCCGGTCCTCAACGAGGCGGCATTCATTCTTCCGGGGTTGGGTGACGCAGGGGACCGGCTCAACGGTGCCGACTTGTCGGATTCGCCGCGGAACATTATCCAGTTGATCGCGGACTACGGAGCTACCATTGCGAATCTCTATCGCGCACAGATCAGAGAGATCGAGCGGACGGTCCTGGGCCTGTAGAGGGCGGTCTTTGCTCCGGCTTGGCCTCGTCGGTGGCCTACTCGTCGCGGGGGTGCTCGCAGTTGTAACAGCCTGCACGACGGCACCCGACCGCCGTGAATTGGCCGGAGAGTATCTGAACCTCGGAAACGCATACTTCGACCTGGGGGAAGATGCGGACCTCGAGCGGGCTGCCGAGCTGTACGCTCGGGCAATTGCCCTTGACCCTACGCTTGCGCGTGCTACCTACAATCTGGCTCGAGCGTACGTGGAGCTGGGACATTTCGACCAAGGAATCGAGAAGCTGAACGAGCTCTTGGCCGAGGACGAGGATAATACCTATCTGCTTTCTACGCGGGCGTACGCCTACGAGCGGAGCGAGCGTCGTGAGCAAGCCATTGCCGACTACGAGCGTGTATTGGAGATCAACGAGTACGACGCGGACGCCTGGTTCAATCTAGGGCTCCTTTACTGGCGAGACGACAACCCGGCCAAGGCTACCGAGCCCGTAGTCACCGCTCACGACATCGAGCCGGACGCTTCGAGCGCGCTGCTTCTGGCTCGCATCAAACGGAAGCTGGAGGAGACCGAAGACGCGATTGCGTATCTCGAGGAAGCGATGGAGCTCGGGGTGGCGGAGCGAGACGAATTCGATGCACATGCGCTCGCCGGTAGGCTCTATCGTGACGCCGAACAGTACGGGCAGGCGCGAACTCACTACGAGGATGCGCTCGAGCTCGATCCGGATGCGGCGGATGTGCGGTTCGAGCTGGCAACCGTGCTGCTTCGCGACATAGAGGAGCAGGAGGAAGGCACCGCCGAGCTGCGCCGGGCGCTCGACGACGGTTTCGCTGAAGAAGACGAACTGACGAGGTTGGTGAGTTCGCTTGGGGGAGAGCTTCGCGAGCTTATAGAGGCCCTCCTCCAGGATGAAGGCTGGGAAATAGACGCCGAAGGAACCGTTCGTGAATCCGAAGATGCCCCGGAGGAAGAGGCCCCGGACGAAGAGGTCCCGGAGAATGATGTCGGCGATAACGACCCGGACGGCAAGGATCCGGATAGGGGATAAATCGGACGGCGGCGAAGTGGAACGGGAGTAGGCGGCTCTCGCCACACGGGGCTACGACCGCCTACTCGTCATGTGCTGCCTCGCCGGCAAGCGCGGGCGGCCCCCAGGGCAAACGCAGTTGGACAACACGCCTGGAAGCGCGGCGGCGAGCGGGGGGTCGTGGGCGCTTGCCGGGGCCCC
>PWGF01000480.1 GCA_003554375.1 Spirochaetaceae bacterium | reverse complement strand
CGGATTCACGCCGCAGTCCGGGCCGCAGCCCCAGCCACAATCGTAGCAACAATCCCGACCACAGCCCCAGCAACAGTCCCGGCCGCAGCCCCGGCGACAGGCCCAGCAACAGCCCCGGCCCCAGCCCCAGCCTCAGTCTCAACAACAATCCCGGCCACAGCCCCGGCCACAATCCCAGCAACAATCCCGGCCTCAGCCCCCAAAGCCCCTAAAAGGCGACCCAAAGCCCCGCTCCGCTCTGTGCGTACCATCCGTCCTGGGGATGCCAGTGGAGCGTGCCGGCGCCCGTCACGGTCACAGGAGTGTCCGGAATCAGCCAATGGAGCTCGAGCCCGCCCGCCGCCGGCCACTCCGGAGCGATGCCCTGATCCAGCGGCGTGGTGCGGAGCGCCGCCGAGGCCGCCAGACTCACCGATCCCACGTCGAGCACGCCGGCGGCGCGCGCATATCCCCACACCGCCGCCGGGACCGGACGAGCGGCCAGCTCCGGCGTCACCGCCAGCGTTACCGGCCCGATCTCCAGCGAGAGCGGCAGCGCCGCCGCCACGCCCGTGTCCGCCAAGAGCGGATCGAGTACCGATCGGTGGTAGTAGCTTCCGCGCAACAGAAGCGATCCCGCCGTTTCTACGCCGTAATCCGCCCTGTCGCCGGCGCGGAAGAGCCTCCGGGACCACGAGATCGATCCGAACGGAATCGACGGCGGATCATCGTCGGCTTCCCGTACGCTCCGGACGATCGCCCCGCCGGAGAAGGTGGTCTCCGTCCGATCGGTAGGCGAATAACGGAGCGACGCGGCAAGCGGCAAGAGCAATCGGTCCCCGTCGTAGTACCCCAGCCCAATCCCACCAACCTGAATGCCGCCACGCGGCATGGCTCCGGGCAGAGGCGCAAACAGGGTACCGGCCGATCCGCCGTACACCGGCCGCACCCGGCGCGTTATCGACCGGTCGATAGAGAAGTCCCGCCGTTCGACATGCCCCTCCTCTCCTTCCACGACCAGCCGGTACGAACCGTCCGGCAGCGGCGTGCCATCGTCGTCGCGGCCATCCCACGTCAGGCGGTGCCGGCGCTCGGTAAAGCGGACGGGAAACGGGCCGGCTACCTGATCGCCGCCAGCGTCGAGGATACGGTACCTGCCCTCGCCGGGAGCGCTGACCGTCGACTCAGCTCGAATCCGGCCGTGGGATCCCGGGTCTTCGGGGGAGAACACGCGCGGCGACACCGTGAGATCCTCGAAGCGAAACGGAGCCTCATCCAACGCAACCCGTAGGGTCGTTCTTCTGTTCTCCCGGATGCGAGTCGTTACCCGTTCCGTCTCGTAGCCGAAGGAGCGGACCTCCACCGTTTGCGAGCCAATGGGTAACTCGTGTGGCACGCCGGCGGACAAGCGCTCGCCGTTGACGCGAATCTCCGCGTCCGGCGGATCGGCGTCTACCAGGAGGGTTCCCGTGATCTCCTCCAGGGTCACTCGTACCTCTTGATACTCGCCGTCCTCATGGCGAACGCTGACGGTCTCCCCGTAGTAGCCCGACCGTTCCGCGGTGATTCGATGCCGCCCCGGCGAGAGATCGAGCAACAGCGGGGAAGTTCCGGCGTAGCGACCGTTGACATAGATTCGGGCCCGGCTTGGCGAGGTGCGAACGCGCACCCCTTCTTCGTCCGGCTCATCCTCCTCATCGTCGGTCTCTTCGTCTTCCTCGTCGGGGTCGTCATCGTTTTCTGGGTCGGCCTCTTCCGGCTCGTCCTCCGGCTCCGCGCTAACGGTCGTCTCCACAAGCGTTCCCGCTGCAGTGGCGCAACCGATAAGCACGGCCAAGGTAAGAAGCAGGACTATCGCAGCTCTCACATCTATAATATATGCCGCACAGTCCCCGCGTGTTCAACCAATCCCGCCGATTTCCGCCGCCTGCCGATCTCGAACGATCCGATGAAGGATCCGACGAAGCCGAAGCATTCCGAGCCGTGCTGCGCGTTACGGTAAAGAGGTGTTCCCTTTCTGAAGAGTTCGGGCGCATCCTGAAGCCCGCGGACGGCCGGGGTAGGCGATGCGCCGCCCCGCACCCCCGCCCGCGCCGCTGCCTCCGGCACCGGCGCCCTGCCGCCTCACGCCTGCCCCCAGACCCCCGCTCGCCCGCGGCCCTCAGGACCGAGCTCTCCGGGGCTTCGGTCCGCCTGCGGCGGACGCCTCGCTTCGCTCGGCCCCCTTCGATCTCTTGCGCTGAAGAGCCGGCCGGCGCAGCGCCAATGGCGCATAGCCCAAGTCTCACAGGCGCTGTGCCGGCGAGTCTTGAGCCGATATCAGGTACCGGAAACTCAACGCATGTGGTTGCTAAAAGGCATCTTTATGGTATAATAACTATGCTGTGGAATTCGAGTTTCACCCGGGGAAGAGTCAGTCTAACGCTCGGAGCACGGAATTAGCTTTGAAGAGGCCCAGCAACTGTGGGAAGATCCCGAGCGTCTACTAGTTCCCGCACGGACGGAGGGTGAACAGCGGTACATGGTGATCGGCAGAATCGGGGACAAGCATTGGTCGGCAATAGTCACCTTCCGGGGGGACAACATTCGCATCGTGTCGGTTCGCCGGTCCAGGCCGAATGAGGTGAATGCGTATGAAGACTGAAGAGTTCGATGAGAAGTTCGACAAAGGGCAAGATCTTTCGAGTGCTCTGGATTTCTCCAATGCAACACGTCCGGGGCGCCGGCAGAAACGGGTCAACGTTGATTTTCCGGTCTGGATGATCCAATCTCTCGATCGTGAGGCTACGCGCCTGGGGGTAACCAGGCAGTCGATAATCAAAATGTGGATTGCCGAGCGCCTCGAGTCCAAACGCCATGCCTGACGGGGGAGAGGGGGGTGGACGGTGTGGTTGCTCCTACACCTCAGCTCGGAGGCTAACGGCGAATGATCCGAGCCTCACTGCGCGATCGCGTGCGGGATCATTTGCGGCGATCCGTCTCCGCTCATCATACTCTATGACGGTCATCGCCCTGTTCGACAGTCAGGTTGCGGATGCCACGGATTGGACCGAATGAGCCGAGTCTTGATCGATACCAACGCGTATTCGGAGATGATGGCAGGTGATGCTCGCGTCGCGCGGTACCTGT
>PWGF01000358.1 GCA_003554375.1 Spirochaetaceae bacterium | reverse complement strand
CGGCGGCGCCTCCCGCGCCGAAGAGGAGCAGGTCGTGAATGCCGAGCTCTCGGCGGCGCTGGTGGCGGAGAGTGGAGTCGGCGAGTACAGCAGCTCGGAGTTGGAGGATCTACTTGCCGGCCAGGATGTTTCGCTTTCCCCCTACGTACAGCCAACGCGACACGGCCTGCGCGGGTCGTCCGGGGCGGACGAGGTGCTTCCGCTTCTGCAGCTGGCTGCACTCTATCTCACCGAGCCTCGCAGAGATGAGGAGGCGTTCGAACGTTTCCGGCGCGAGCTACGTACGAACTTGCAGAACCAAGAGGCCCAGCCGCAATTCCAGTTCCAGAAACGGTTCACAGAGCTTCTGTGGGACGGCAGCCCTCGGCGTATGCCTTTGACCCTGGACCGTCTGGAAGAGCTCGACATGGAGCGAGCGTACGACTTCTACGAGAGCCTCTTCGACAATCCCGGTGAGCTCACCTTTACCATCGTCGGCGACGTGGACAAGGATGAGCTGGCCCCGCTGATTGAGGAGTATCTGGCTGCCGTGCCCGGCGAAGCAGCTGAGGGAGATGTTGTGGATCACGGTGACCGCTACGCCGAAGGCGTGCGCACCGACCAAGTCCAGGTAGGGATCGCCCCTCAGAGCATCGTTTCAGTGGTGTTCCACGGCGATCACACATACGAAGCCAAGGAGAACCATCGAGTACGGACCCTTGCGGAAGTCCTCGAGCGCCGCCTCCGCGAGCTTCTCAGAGAGGAGATAGGCGGCGTCTACGCGCTCTCTGCCCACGGCCAACCGATGCGCGAACCGTGGGAGCGGTACGTACTGGAAGTTGCATTCGGCGCCGACCCGGAGAAGGCTTCCGAGCTCGCGGAGCTCGTCCACGAGGAGCTTGCCGCCATTCGTGATGGGGAGTTGGATGAGTCTTACGTGGAGGCTGCGCGAGAGGCGCAGCGGAGCGACTACGAAGAAGGCATAGAGGATAACCAGTTCTGGCTGAGTAACCTCGAGGCGTTCCACCGTACAGGGAGAGACTTTGCCGATATCCACGAGCATCCGGAGCGGATCGAGAGGATTTCCACCGAGATGGTCACGGAGGCTGCCGGCGATTTCCTCGATCCGGATCAGTATATACAGGTACTCCTTCTGCCGGCGGCACAACAGTAGCGGGGCGTCGCCTAGACGCTCACCATGGACCATGGGCGTCGCCCGGTCCCGAGCCTGGGCCTTGGGCGTCAGCCTGGGCGCCGGGGTTGGGCCTGGGCCCTCCAACCGGCGATGGGCTTGGACGCCGGGCCTGGGCGTGGGCCTAGGCTTGGACGCCGGGCCTCGTCCTGAGCGTGAGGCCACGCTTAGGCGTCCCGTTTAGAGGTCCCGTTTAGGCGCCGCGCTGAGTCGCTTCGCTTGTGGCTATCCGTTTGCTCCTGTTCGATTGTGACTCCTCGGTTGCCACTTGCAGAGGGAAGCCGCGCCAAAGGGGCCGGACAGATTGACGGGCCTATGCGAGAAGCCGTACTGTTTTTGTGATGGATGCTCACTCGGCTCACGGTGTTCGGAATGGCGTAACGCGGATCATCGAGAATATCCTCGCGGTGATCTCGATAGATCGAACGAAGCTCGAGCATCTCCTGGCTGCGTACATTGCCGGGGGGCATATCCTCCTAGCCGACAGCCATGGAGTCGGTAAGACGAGCCTGGCGCGCGCGCTCGCCGGAAGCATCGGCTGGGCGTCTTCTTCCCAGCCGAAGGAAGCCGAAGGTGTCGCCGACGTACATGCCGCGAGCGCCGGTCCGGGCGAAACCAACGCAATGAACCCCTCGGCGGCGGCGCTGGAAGTCCCCATGGACCAGTTCAGCCGCGTGCAGTGCACTGTAGACCTGTTGCCACAGGATATCCTGGGCTACAACCGAATCGTCGGAAGCGAGCACGAGCTCGTGTTCAACCGGGGACCGATTTTCGCTCACTTCGTGCTCTGCGACGAGATCAATCTCTTAACTCCCAAGACCCAGGGCAGCTTCTTCCAGGCGATGGAGGAGCAACAAGTAACTGTCGAGGGCGCTACCTACTACTTGACGGACCCCTTCTTCATCATCGCGACTATGAATCTAAAAGGGGCGCACCTGTTCCCGCTTCCCGCCCCCCAGCTCGACTGTTTCATGATCCGGCTTTCGATGGGCTACCCCCCCGACGATAGCGAAGAGCAGATTGTTCGGCAGCACGGGCGAAACGACGCGTGGGACACCTTTGGATCTGTAGTGGAGGCCCAAGACGTGCTCGCGTGGAAGAACATGGTGGACGATCTCTTCATCCACGACGAGGTTGTCTCGTACATTGTCCGATGCGTTCGCAACACGCGCGAGCACGGCGACGTCCTGCTCGGAGCAAGTCCGCGAACCGGGGTCAAAGTAAGCCGTCTGGCACGGGCGCTCGCCCTTATTCGCGGTGAAACGTTCGTGACCCTGGACCATGTGAAGGAAATATTCACCCGGGCAGTGAGCCATCGTCTCCAAATGAAGAACTCAGCACAGCCTCCCGAAGAGGTAGTAAGCGAAATACTTGCCACTACTCCGGTGGAACGAGCGGCCGGCATAACGCGATGAGACGCTTCTTCTACTACTATCCTTTCACCGCGCTTGGAACGATCGTCTTCGTGGCGGGATTCGTCTTGGCGATCACCGGAAGCGCGGAGCGGGATGCGTACCACATCACCCTCGGACTCCTAGCGATGGGCGTGCCGGCACTACTTGCGGGGGCCGCCAGGTTACAGGCGCGGCGATTCGCCGCCGAGGAAGTGCAATGGGACGCGTCGGCCCCGCTGGCCGCGCAGGCGCTTGGCCGCGGCGGATCGCGGACTGTGGCGGTGAGGCTCAGTCGAACACCGGTGTGGTTCTTCTTCCGCGTTCGCTGCGCGGTCGGCGGCCCGTACTCCACGGGCCGTTCGTTCCGATTCGCGTTTCACAACGAGACAAACACGCCGAGCGGCGGCCGTGTAGAGGTCCCGGTCCGCGTGCCCCTGACCGGCTCGATCGAAGCGCGGCGCACGACTGAGGTCCGGGATCTCTTCGGGTTGACCCGAGCACGGTTCGGCCCGGAAGAACGCTCTGCGCAACAAGTCCTTCCGCCGG
>PWGF01000253.1 GCA_003554375.1 Spirochaetaceae bacterium | reverse complement strand
CGGCCGGCCGCTGCAACGGGTCCGGCGGGGCCCCCGCTAGGAAGCTCGGCGGTCTATCCCCGTGAAGGCGCGGAACGCTCGCCAGAAGCTGCTGGGTGTACGGATCGCGAGGCGAGGTGAGAACGTCGTCGGCAGGACCCAGCTCCCGAAGCTCTCCCGCATGCACCACGGCAATCGTATCGGCGATATCCGCGGCCAGCGCGATGTCGTGAGTGATGAAGAGATAGGTCAGCTTCCGCTCCCCCTTGAGCCGCTTGAGCAGGTTCATGATCTGCGCCTGCACGCTCACGTCCAGTGCGGAGGTCGGCTCGTCGAGAATAAGGAGGGAAGGACCCATGCTGAGCGCCGAAGCGATAGACGCCCGCTGCTTCATGCCACCGGAGAGCTCGTGCGGGTAAGCGCGAGCCACGTCACGGGTCAGTCCAACCAGCTCGAACAATCGCTCCACCTCACGGGTAACCTCCCGCTTGGAGAGGCGGCCGTCCAGCAACAGGCGCTCTCCCACCTGACGCCCCACGCGCAAGACCGGGTTGAACGAATTCATGGCTCCCTGAAAGACCACGGCGATCCGGCTCCAGCGCACGCGGCGGCGGTACTCCTCGGCGCTCAACGCACTGATATCTTGCCCGTCGAAGACGACCGTCCCGCCGGCGCGGGCGGTGTTCCTGGGATAGACTCGCGTTAGGAGTGAGACCATGCTCGTCTTCCCGCTCCCCGATTCGCCGATGATCCCGAGGGTGGAGCCGGCCTCCTCCACGGTGAACGACACGTGGTCGACCGCGCGAAGGAGTCCGCGGCCGGTTGCATACTCGATCGTCAAATCGTGAGCCGCTAGGACCGCCACATTCGCGCTCCTTTCAGTCGGGGATCGACAATCGACTCCATGCCCAGAGCCAAAAGCATGAAGGTCACCGCGGTGAGCACGATCAGGAGCCCAGGCGGTATCACCCACCACCAGTACCCGAGGAACACCGCACCCGTGCGAAATCCGTGCTCCAGAATCTGTCCCCATGTGGGGATCCTCGGATCGCCCAGCCCCAGGAAGCTCAGACCCGCTTCGGCGAGCACCGCGGAAGGTGCAAAGAACACCAGCTGGGCAAAGACGTACGAGGCGGTGTGGGGGAAGACGTGGTATGCAATAATCCGCCCGCGTGACGCCCCCAACGAAACGGCGGCCTCCACCTCCGGACCGTGGCGGAGCTGCAGGACCATGGTCCGCACCATAATGGTAAGCCCGGGCCAGCTGAACGCCACCAGCACCGCCAGGATCAGCCAGAGGCGTGACCCACCTATGAACACCAGGAAGATGAGCAGCGGCAATACGGGGATGTTCGCCACGATATCGGCGGCACGCTGGATCACCAGATCGGTGCGCCCCCCGGTGTATCCGCTCACCAGGCCTAACGCCGTACCGAGCAGCGTGCTCACGGTCGACGTAGCCAAGCCGATAGCGAGTGCGATCGGGAGACCGTAGAGGAGACCGAGCGCCAGATCGCGGCCCCACGCGTCCGTTCCCATGACTCCGAAAACCGACCCGCCCACGACCAGGCGAGCCTCGGTAACCGCGTCCTCCTCGCCCGCCAACATCGCTTCCAGGCGAAGCGTGTACTCGCCGTGCAGCGGCTCGAGGTCACCTTCGACGACGTGGCCGAACGCGAGCGCCTCGAAGGCGTCACGGAGACGCGCGGAGTCAAGCGCAACGCCATACGCCGCCTCATAGTGGCCCGCGAGCGACTCGCCCGCTGCCCCGTCTCCCCGCGCTACATGCCGGAACGGCTCCTCCGCGTGCCGGACGTACGGGGCGGACTCCCCCGGACGAGCGCCGGAGATGACCTCGCGGAAGAGCCGCACCTCGCCCCCGTCGGGGCGAACCAGCGTAGCCGTGACGATCGGCGGTCGCGCCGCGAAGGTGACCTCCCGCAGCGTCACGACGATCGAGGTGGGCGGCTCGGCCGCCTGGTAGTCGACGGGGAAATCCCACCGGCTGAAGTGCGCCCGCGCGGTCTCCTCCCGCTCGGTGGGCTCTGTCGAGGAGATAATGCGATGCCTGAGCGCTCCGGGGCGATACACGAGTCGCGCCCAGGCCGGGGGAACCGAGCGCGGATTGTCCGCCCAATGGGCCGGATTACTCCAGTACGCGGAGGCAAAGTCCCGGGGGTAGATGATGAGCACCGCCACTGCCGTGACCACAAGGAAGGCGAGGAGCACAAGCCCCACGCGCCCAGGCGCGCTCGCCCGGAGCCCCCGGATGAGCTTGCGAAGCGGTCGCTTGCCCGGCGGCGGGCCGGCCGCGGAACCGCTCATCGCACCGCCTCCGCTCGCTCGCCGGCCTCCACTCTCGGATCGAGCAGCACGTAGAGCACCTCCAGAATCATACGCGCGCCGACGTAGAGGAGCGTGAACATGAAGGTGAGCGCCACGATGACCATCTCGTCGGGCGTTCCCGCAATCGCCTCGTAGTAGAGCCGCCCCATCCCCTGCCAGCCGAACACCGTCTCCACCAGGATCGAGCCGCCGAGCGTTCCGGCAAGCCCCAGAATCAACCCTGTCACGATCGGCGGAGCCGCCACTCGCAGCACGTGTCTGCGCGAGATCGTCCGCTCCGGGATCCCCTTGGCCCGGGCGGCGAGCACGTGGTCCCCCTGCGCGATCGTGATGGTCATCGTCCGAACGACGTAGATGTAGGGCCCCAAGCTCGCCAAAACCAACGTGAGCACGGGAAGCGCCGCATGGTGTAGCAGATCGAAGAAACGCGGGAGACCGGCGGGCGGCGGCGGTGCACTGTACATCCCGCCGGAGGGGAAGATCGGAAAGCGGAAGGCCAGGACAAGAATCAGGAGGATTCCCACCCACCAAGCCGGCAAGGCATACGAGACCGCCGAGCCGTAGGAGACCGCGCGGTCGATCCGCGAGCCCGCGCGGCCGGCAAGCCGCGTACCCACGGCAATCCCGACGACCGCGGTTATCGCCATTGCCGTTGTGAGGAGAATAATCGTGTTGGGAATCCTCTCCAGCACGATGTCGGCAACGCGGTTACTCCCGCTGAAGCTCCGCAGCGTATGCGCCTCACCCAGATCGAGCCGGAAAACGCGCATGACCATCGAGGGGATGCGCGCGTACCACGGCCGGTCCAGCCCGTATGCCTGTTCCAGCTCGATCCGCTGCGCCGCCAGCGCCGCTTCCAGCTCATCGGGGTCGCGGATCGTCTCGGCAAGGCCCGGGCGCATCCCGCGCAGCTGTTCGCCGATCACCGCCTGAAGCATGCGATCGGAGTATCCGGTAGCGCCGAGGCTCACAACCACGAGGATTTGAACCGCCACCAACACCGCGAGCATCGTGAGAGCGCGAATCACAAGCCGTCGAAGAAACATCGGCACTCCCGTTACGGCAGGACGTCCACGTCCGCCGTGTACTCCACCACTCGGGCGAGCCGGTCGCTCGTAGCACCCAGATGGAGCCGGTAGAGCCCCGGCCAGAGCGTGCCGGTCACGTCCGGCGGTATCCGTACGGTGAAGCTCCCTCCGCCCGCGTCGTCGGCCACTCCGGATGCCACAACGCTCCCGTCGGTCGGGTCGACCATAACGTAGTGCAGCGCCAACTCGCCGGGCCCGTCCACGGCGACCGTGTATTCGGCGGCCCGCCCCGGCTCGATGTCGTCGAGGCTCGGGGCACGGATTGCCATCTCCGGCGGAGCACCAAAGAGCCAGTCGCCGGGCCGGAACGGATAGCTCGGGTCGCGAACGGCGCGCAACTCGGCGTACTGTGCGGGAGGATCGTAGGCGGCCAGATAGTATGGGCCGTTGCTGATCACCAAGTTCCCGTGGCGGCCGTGCCAATCGAGCGCGGCGCGGTACCGTTCGACCGCCTCCTCGGCGTTCATGAGGCGTCTGTCCCCGACGTCGAACACGCCGCTCGGCACGAACTGCTCCCGCTCGAAGCGGTCCAACGTACGTCGTACCAGAAGCGCGTCACGCTCCATGACGAGGCTGATCCACGGGACGTTGAAGCGGCTTGCAGCCGTATCGCTATAAGCGGCCCGGCGCTGGGAGAAGACCAGATCGTCCATCGCCGCAAGAAGCTCCCACGGCATCGCGAGCCCCGTCGGCACCGCATACGAGGCGATGTACGCCTCCTCGAAGTGCCAGAAATCCGCGTACACCTCGATGCGCTCGTCGTCCAGGATCCGGTACCCCTTGAAGGTCTCCAGGTACGGTCGTGACGTCACGCCCAGAGCCACTTCGACGCGCGTCTTGTCCCGATCGTAGGCGAGCTCGTAGCTCTGTGCGATCGCATAGACGATATCCGCCATAGAGATGGGAACGCCGTGGTGCCACTCCGCCTGAAAGAACTTGGAGTAATCGAAGACCACCCGGCTCGTGGCCCGTGCCCCGGCCGCCGACACCCACCGGTCCGAATCCGCGTCCCACATAACCGCCCCGCTCGGAACAGACAGGGTGGCGTCCGCGCCCGCCGTCTCCACCTCGTAGGTGACACGCATCGGCTCCGGGATGCCGGTGAACGGATGGTTCCACAACGCCGGATCGGTCACGCCGCGCCAGATGTCGGTGCTGTAGACGTCTCCGAACCCAGCCACGGGGTTCCAGGTCGTCCGCTCGGTCCACACCCACAGGTGCCCGATCCGAAGCTCTTCGCTGTCCGGGACGTGCGCCTCTCGCAACGTCCACGGGGAGCGCGGCCCGGCCGTGATGTCGTCGGTCACGGCTCTCACGCCAACCTGCGCAGGGAATGTATTGGTGGCCGTGACGAGCCAGATCCGAACCGACTCCTCCAGACCCAGCTCGGTCATCCGGCGGTAGATCCGGTCACGCTCGGCGCGGTCGCGGAACTCGCCGCGGAACAGCTCCTTCCCCAGGCGGTCCAGCTCCTCGTGCTCGTACTGCCAGAACCCCACTTCGCGCCACCCGGGCATGTTCCCCAACCACGGCGCGTTCATCTGGTTCACCGTGGAGAAATCGTAACGGGTAGGGGCGGCCCGCCCCCATCCTTCCGTGTAGATGTGCCAGTCGAACGCCTGCGGATCAGTCGAGTAGACCGAGAGGACGGCCGCGGCAAACGGCCGGTACGAGACGCTCACCATGAACCCGGCCCGCTCCAGCTCCCGCCGCAGCAGGTCGCCGATGTCGCGCCGCTCGTCCTCCACTCGCGCAACCAGCCGGATGCGGATCGGTTGGCCCTCGTAGCTCCACGCCCCTTGGTCATTCGTGGCGCCGGCGTCGCGCATCGCCTCCGCGATGAGCCCACGCGCGTACTCCGGATCGTAGACAATCCCGGAGCCCCGCGCCAGGTCGAAGACCGTGAGGTAGTCGAAATCGTGCGAGCTGACGTGCGTGATCATGGGAGTAGCCATACCGCGATAGATGTCGCGCGCGATGAAGTCCCGGTCGACCAAGTACTGAACGGCCGACCGGACCTCCGGTATCGAGAATGGGTTGAGCTCGCCCGGCGGCGCCGGCGCCGGGTTCAACAGGAGTGAGACGGTGGACGCGGGCGCCTCGTACAGTGCAAATCGCTGGTCGCCACGAAGCCGCTGAGCCGCCGCCGTCTTGAGGCTGTACAGGTAGAGGTCCATTCGGTCGGCTTCGAGGTCCCGCGGCGCACGGTCAACGTCGAAAGCCCGAAAGAGAATCCGGTCCGCCGCCGGCCCCGGCCGGTCGTGCGGAACCTCCGCTGCTGCGGAGGCCACCGCAATCACCGCCGCGGCGACCGTCGCCAGACCCCAGGCACAAGCTCGATGTCGTCTCATATGCCCTACTCCTATCGCATTCCTCCCGGCGTCCGGGCGCATCCCGGCCATCCCGGAGTTGCAGGACCCACTACTCCCGGCGGTCGAGCGCATCCCGGAGCTGCCGCACCTCGTCCAGCAGATCGGAATACATCGTCTCCAGCGTCCCAAACCCGAACTCGGTATAGTACGAAGTGGACGCCATGTTCCCCGATTCGTCGTAGACGGCGAGCCGCTGCGGCCCCTCGCCGGTGATCGGGATGTAGAGGCTCGAGGTGAAGCGCCCCTCCGGATTCGTTCGGGCCGAAGCGATCGTAGCGTCCTCGAGCGTCACGAACACCGTCATGTCCGGCTGGAAGTTGAATCCCTGGATCGAGATGTTCTGCCCACCCGGCCCCGCGGGCGGAGAGACAAAGATATCCGGCGAGCGCACCGGCCGCCGCCTGGCAAAGCCGATCTTCTGGTTGATCCCACCGAACTCAGCGAGCCGGGTATCCGCCCAGACCATATAGACGTCGTCGTCGGTTGCCTCGATCGCAAAGTAATCGCCGATGAACAGCCCATGCGGGAATCCTCGGTTGGGATTAGACGGGAAGTCGGTCACCCGTGTGTCGCGCACCCGATGGTCCAGCTCCTCGATCTCGAACCCCCACGTCCGCCCCCGGTCTTCGGAGCTGCTGTAGTAGATGTGATAGCGGATGTGCGCCGGGTCGTCGCGCATATCGCCCCACATGACGTGGATCGAGCCGTCCGGCGCCACTGAGATCGCCGGGAAAAACTGCAACCGGTCGGTATCGTCGTCGTGGACCCGAACGGCGCGGCTCCAAGTCTCACCCTTGTCGAGCGAGCGGACGAAATAGATGTCTCCGTCGTCCTGCGGCCGGTCGGACGGCCGCGCGGTATACACGATATAGAGCTCGTCCTCGGGGCCGATGGCAAACTGTGGGAAGGCCGCGCCCCAGTAGCGGAAGAAGGCGTTCCGCGGGCGAAAACCGATCTCGTTGAAGAGCGACGCGATTGCCGGCCGGCTGAAGCTCCGCCCTCCGTCCTCCGAACGGGCAACATGGATCTCGGCAAGTCCCTCCATGCTCCCGTCGTCCGTGCTGTCGAGCCACGCCACATAGACCGATCCGTCCGATCCCACTACCGGCTGCGCCCCTTGCACAACACGATCGGTCCCGAACATGCCGGGAGTAACCGCATCACCCCGTTGCCCGAACACCCGCGCCACCGTCGGGCTCACATCCACCGGATCGCTCCACGTCCGGCCCTCGTCTTCCGACCGCACAAGCCGGATCGTAGTCGCCATCCTTCGCGGCAGAAGCGCCGGAAGCTCGCCGATCCAGTAGATTTCGCTCTTGATCTCAAAATCCGTGTAGACGAGATAGATGACGTCGCGATCCGGATCACTGTGGTGAGGTCCGACCGCCTGCCATGGCTTGTCGAGGAACCCCGCTACGATATCTCCCCGGAGCCTGCCCGAAGCGTCGATCTCCTGGTTCTCCAACCGCACCTCGCTTCGCGCGGCGGAGACCGTCTCCTCCCAGGTGTAGCCTCCGTCGCGCGAGATCGCGACCGCCATGCTGGAGACGATGTCGGCAAGCTGTAGCGGCCCCACGGCAAACTCGTCGATCCCAATCGAGATCATCGCGAAGTACACGTTACCGTCTCGATCGAACTGGATGACCGGGTCTCCCCCGCTCACCCGGTCGTCGAGCATGAACGGCACCTGGAACGGCCCCTCCCACGATACGCCCCCGTTTATGCTCACGTACGCCGAGACCGCAGGAAAGTTGTAGTCGATCGTCCCGAGAACGATGTGCTCGGAGTCGTTCGGATTGACGCCGATATGCGGCTCGGTCTGTATCGGACTGTTGCTGAAGTCCCGGGTGATAAGGAGGTCCCGGCTGAAAGCGGGAGCGGGATCCCGGAACGGCACCAGGAGGCCTCCGCCGATCGCCTGGAGCGCCGGCGACTGCATAGGAGCGGCTGCCCCTTCGGGGAGATTGGGCGGGGTGTAGAGGTGGTCGCCGATTCCCTCCCAGTCCATACGAGTCAGCGTGTTATACCCCGGCCGAATGTAGAGCCCCGGATCCAGTCCTTCCATCGTCAACCAGGCGCGTCCCGAGAGAAAGTCCTTCACCATCCCGATGCTTCCGACCAGGTGGATGCTGCGGTCGGTGGGGCGGCGCGGCTCGGGAACCCGCGGGGCCGGCCCGGAGTCGGCAAACGCAACGGGGACGCCCAGCTGCAGTACCAGAAGCAGTGCGCACAGAGCGCACGAGTTCCGAATCGTTTTACTCATTCCTGATCTCCCTCCAACAGCTCGCTCACCACGTCCAGTCGCTTGATGACGGTAAGGAGCACCGCCTTGCGGAACGTCTCGAAGCGCCGGTGAAACGCCCAGGAGCCGCCGATATAGTAGTCGCGCATCTGCTCCTCCGGATCGTCGTACTCCCTCTCGAGCCACTCGTAGAGCGCCGGTGCCTGGCGGATTACGTTGTTTGCAAGCGGAACCAAGCTGACCGGATCGGAGATCGCAGCAAGCTCACGGATCCGCCGGAGATACAGCTCGACGTCGTGTCGATCCCTCGGGATACTCTTCCGCAGCTCCGCGAGAAGCCGGCGATCCGCT
The DNA here is from genome assembly GCA_003554375.1 of Spirochaetaceae bacterium. Lineage (GTDB taxonomy): Bacteria > Spirochaetota > Spirochaetia > DSM-27196 > SKKC01 > PWGF01. Next base: position 5,391 of record PWGF01000253.1, on the reverse strand, counting down.
TCCAACCGCACCTCGAGCTCCCGGGCGCCCGCCGGCCAATCGTAGTCGATCGGCGCACGACCGATGTCGAAGAGAAGCTCGTCAATGACGATCACGTCGAGCGCGTCCTCGGGCTCATCCGGATCGTCCTCGTCATCGTGCTTGTCCGGGTCGTCCGCATCGTCCGCCGGTTCCTCAGCGGGCTTGTCGGTATCGTCGCCCGGCGGTTTCTCGGCCGGCTCGTCCGGAGCGTCGTCGGGGACGTCCGGGTCGGCTCGTTCGTCGGCCGGATCGTCATCCGGATCCGGCGCCTTCGGCTCCGAGGGAGACTCTTCCGGATCGTCGTCCTCGGCGGCCGCCGATACCGTCTGGGAGTCCGATTCGGTCGCAGACTCACCGGCTTGCTCCTCCGGCGGAGACTCCCGCTCCTCCGGTGGAGACTCCTGCTCCTCCGGTGGAGACTCCGCGTCAGCGGCATTTTGCTCCGCCTCTGCCGGCGGGTCGGCCTCCGGTTCTTCACCGATACCCCGCGCGGGTAGCATGGATACGGCGAAGACCATCCAGAGCACCACAAGGATCACGCCGACAGCACGCTCTACACACCGCACGATCCAACCCTCCTCCATACCGCTACCGCCTTCCGCCTTCCCGGATGATCTGCTCGGCGCGATCGAGGTATGGATCGTCTCCGGCTCTGATCGCCTGCAGGTCGGGCGGTTCCACCTCCACGTCCGGGGCGACCGGTTCCCGGCCGACCATCCGTCCCTCAGGCGTTTGGTATTGCCCAACTACCAGATGCAGCATCCCTCCCGAGGGTAGCGGGAGGAAGCTTCCGATTTGCGAAGCGCCGGCGGTCCCGCCGCCCACTACGGTTGCCCGTCCGTACTCACGCAACACCGCCGCAAGCACTTCGCCCATCCCGGAGGTCCGGTCGTCGGTGATAATCACCAGGTGCCTGCGATACGCGGCAATCGCATCCGGCCGGTGCGGAAGCGGGAAGGACTCCTCGCGCGTAACCACCGTGGCGATCTCCGCCGGTCCCAGAAACCATTGTGCCAAGATCACCGCCGCCTCCGGCGCCCCGCCGCGCACCGCTCGCAGATCGAGCACGATTCCCTCGGCGCCGAGCAAGCGGGGAAACGCCCGGGACGCTTCTTGGACGAGCTCGACGGTGAGCATAGGAATGCGGAGATATCCGATACCCGGACGCTCTATGCGTGCATCCACGCTCGGCCGAAGGTCGATCCTGCCGCGGGTTATGACGATGTCGCGGATCTCGCCGTCCGGAGCGCGGAGGGTAAGAGTAACCTCCGTCCCCACCGGCCCCCGAATACGCTCCACCGCCGTGTCGGTCGCGTCCTCCTCCGGCAACGCCTCGCCGTCCACCGCAACGATAACGTCTCCCGGAAGGACTCCGGCCTGCTCTGCAGGGGCATCCCGGAAAGTGCCTGTTGCCACAACGCTTCCGTCTTCCCGCTCGGCGATGAGGATTCCGACCCCGGCGTACTCCTCTTCCGGCCCTTCAGCCGGTCCCGCGAGCAATTCCGGAACGTCCGAAGGCGGAATGAGGAAGACGTCATCGTTGTCCAGCTCACCGAGCATCTCCGAGATGATTCGATAGGCGGATTCGTCATCCTGCGCGTCTTGAACACGGCCACGATACGCCTGGCGAAGTGCATCCCAATTGGCAGGATCGAACTCGGAATCGAAGTACGAATCGCGGACCGCGTCCCACACCGCCTCGAAATCCGCCGTCGGACCGTTGTCATGAGCGTCGTCCTGGCCGGCGAGCGTTCCGGCCGCGAGAAGGAGGGAAAGGAGGATAAGCAAGACGCGAAGACCTGCGGAAGAGCCGCCCACGATACTACCCTCTTCCCGCCAGAATATGTTGTAACAGAGAATCAGTCAATTATATTTGTTTCCACGCGACGCGTGAAATTGATTGCTTTGGAGCATCTGCATCACTGATATGCCCGCCAGGTTCCGAGACTCCAATCGCACCGATCGACCAATATGCGGATCACCGCGCGGCGACTGCCTCGATCTCGACTGCAGCAGAATAGGGAGCCTGCGGCGCCGGTACGTTGGGTAGTCTCGGAATGCGCTTACCCACAATCTCTCTCCTTCTCCGGCCATGACAGTCGAGTCACCTCAACCCTGGCGCAGCCGGATAGTCTTAGTTGCTCAAACACAGCGTTTGAGCACCGCTTGTGCGATCACGCCGTCCGGCTCCATCATCTGGTCCATGAGCGAGAAATGGTGATAGCCGGGGAGGACATGAACCTCCGGATCGCAACCGTGTCGACGGAGGTGTTGAGAATACTCGTACGTCTGCTCGAGCCACAGCCACGGCTCGAGGCCGCCGGCGCCGAGCCAGATCGAACAGTTCACCAGCGGCGTCTTACTCATGCTGTTGTTTGCTGCTGCAGTCTCGGCAGTGAGCCCGATTTCCTCGTTGACCGGAATCCACCGCGCAGGCTCCGGATCGTAGATTCCGCTGAACATCACTGCCCCTCGGATGACGTCCGCCGGCAGCCCACGCTCAGCCCACGCCGTCGCAAGAAACATCGAACAGAGATGAGCACCCGCCGAATTGCCGGAAACGATTATCCGGGCCGGGTCACCGCCGTAGTCCCCGATGTTGCGGTAGACCCAGACTATGGCGCTCCGAGCCGACTCGACGACCTGGTCCAAGCTAACCGCCGGACACAAATCATAGTTCACAATGACGGTCGTTATCCCGCGCGGCACGAAAGTCCCTGCCAGGAAGGCGAAGTTCGCCTTGTCCTGAGTTCGCCAATAGCCGCCGTGGAAGAACAGGATGACCGGTTTCCTATCTCCGGCGGGAAAAACATCCAGCCTGTGAAGCGCGCCGGGGCCATACGCGACATCCAGATGACTCTCCATGGACTTCCGGCACTCGACCGAGCGCGCATTGCGATGAACCTGATACTGGGAGAAGTTCCGAACGCTCTTCTGCGGGTTATACGCGTTCTCAAGCGTCACGGCATCAAACGATCGCCAGTTCATGGCACCCCCTATCCGGCAAAAAACGGTTCCGGAATCCCTTGAGCGTCGAGCCCCTCTACAACGAACAGTGACCCGGCCAGCGGCTGACTGTCCAAGCCTCCGGGATCGAGGAAGCGCCGTGACGTTACGACATAGAGACGATCGAGATCCTTCGCGCCGAAGGTACACATGGTAGGGTGGTCGACCGGGAGGTCTATTCGCCGCAATTCTTCTCCGGTGGGCGAGAAGCAACCGACGGCACCTTCATGGATCAGTGCCGCCCAGTAGTTCCCCTCCACATCCACGGTTGCCCCGTCGATACGCCCCTTGCGTTCGGCCGTGCTTATGAACACTCGCCTGTTGCTGACGCCACCCGTCTCGATGTCGTAATCATATACGTACACCACATCCCTACGGGTGTCCGCAAAATACATACGCCGGTCATCGGGGCTCCAAGCCAAACCGTTCGATACGCTAATCCCCGAATCGATTCGGTGACAACTCAGATCCGGATCCAATCGCCACAGAACGCCGGCACCTTCGACGAAGTCCCGGTGCATCGTTCCGATGAAGTACCTCCCGCGACGGTCACACTTCCCGTCGTTGAAGATGATCCCGGCCTCGGGCTGAGGATTACAGATCGGTTCGATCGACCACGGATCGAGTGACAGCCGGTGATAACCGGACTCCAAGCCGGCTACGATAGTCCCATAATGGTCGAAGACGAGTGACCCGACTATTTCCGGTGGAGTCCACGACTGCACGGTACCGGAAGAGGGATCCAGCCGCCGGACAGCAGGCGCAAACGCGTCCACCCAGTAGAGCGCATTCTCTTGATGATTCCAGATAACCCCTTCGCCGAGTATGTCTCCGGTTTCCGCGGCAATCTCTGTTCTTATAGCCAAAACGGCATCTCCTCGGCTCTTTACTCGGCGCGTGAGCACCGTGAGAGCATCCGCGCTACACGATCGGACGCCACTCGATCTGTCATTATCACGCTCCCTGTGACTACGGTCAATTGTCCATTCATCTGCGTCCCCTTCAGAACTATTTTCCCACCTACAACGCCTGCAATTACGACGCTACGCACTGGGCTCAGGTATCGTCTCCCCAGGAAAATGACAAGCTACCAGTCCCCCGCCGGCGGGAGACGGAACGAGCTCGGGCAGGACGTTCGCACAGACGTCGCGATCCCGTCCGACCGGGCATCTCTTTCGAAACGCACATCCACTCGGCACTTCGGAGGGACTAGGAACATCACCGTGAAGGACGATTTGCTCCCTTTCAGCCTCCTTTACCGGGTCCGGAATAGGGATAGCCGAAAGAAGCGCCCTGGTATATGGATGCTGGGGTTCCCGAAACAGACCCGCTGAACTGTTCTCTTCAACGATCCGTCCAAGGTACATCACCGCAATCCGCGCACACATCTGCTTCACCACCGCAAGGTCATGGGAGATGAACAGAAACGCAGGGCCGAAGTCTCTTTGCAGCTCTTTCAGCAGATTGATGATCTGGGCCCGCACGGAGACGTCCAGAGAAGCCACCGCTTCGTCGAGAATCAACAGGTCCGGATTCAGGGTCAAGGCGCGCGCGATGGCGACCCTTTGGCTCTGGCCGCCGGACAGCTGATGTGGAAGCTTCCGACCGAAGCTCGAATCCAGTCCCACTCGTTCCAGAAGCTCATCGGCCCGTCGAAGGCGCTCCGCGTGGGTACCGATATCGTGCACCTCGAACGGTTCCAGGAGACTGGCGGCAACGCGCTTCCGGGGACTGAGCGAGGAAAGTGAGTCCTGGAGAACCATCTGCATGCGCCTTCGGAGCCGGCGAAGCTCGGACGGGCGTAGCGTTCGGACATCCAGTCCGTCGAAGACTACACGCCCGCCGGTCGGCTCGTACAATCTCAGTACCGAGAGAGCCACGGTGGACTTTCCGCAGCCGGACTCTCCGACAAGGCCGAGTGTCTCCCCGGTATCGACGGAGAACGAAACGCCCCGCACAGCCTGAACCGGCATCGGCCTCAGGTCGGCAAGACGTTGCCGCCGACCCGGAAAGTGCTGTACGAGATCCGTTACCTGAAGGAGCTCCGTGTTGGCTTGTCGTGGGGACGAAGCCGGTGTCGCCGGCCGACCGGTCTCCATTACACTGTCCTGTCGGGCCGAACCACGTTCCAGGCATAGTGGCATTCGGCGCTGCCGTCCGCGGGCGAATCTCCGCTGATCATCTCCGGAGCGGCCGTGCGACACTTCGCGGTCGCCATCCAACAGCGGGGATGGAAGGAACACCCGGCGGGAATGTCATGCGGGCGGGGGGGCGCCCCGGCTATCGACGGCAGATCCGTTGACGGATCGGAATCGAGCGTACACAACGATGCCAACAGCCCGGCAGTGTACGGGTGGGCGGGAT
>PWGF01000389.1 GCA_003554375.1 Spirochaetaceae bacterium | reverse complement strand
TGGCCCACGGTCGCCGCCGGCACCGCAGCGTTCGCGCTCACCGCAGTTCTTTTCACTCTCGGCCCCCGGTTTCGACTGCTCTTTGCCGTGGAACAGTTCTTCTTGGCGCTCATCTATGTGCGCCTTCTTGCGTTCTCACGAGCCAGCGAGGAGATGGCAGCCGCAGCTCAACAAGCGTCCCAGCTCATCTTTGTGCTGGTGGTGGTCTGCTTCCTGCTGCACGGCGTGGTAATAGGGCTTGTGCTAGCGCGCCCGACGACGGACGATGCGCGCAAGCGCCCCCTGAAGGAGGGAGCAGTTCTCACTGCAGGCGCGGTGCCGCTCCTACTTCTCACAGCGTTTGCAATTCCCCCGGGGTTTCTCGACCACAGCCCCATCGTAAATCTGCTCGACCGCCAAGCTGAACCTAACCGGGAGCCCCTGGACGCAGACAGCGACCTCCAGGACGACGGCGGGCTCGGCGATGCCGAAGGGCTCGACTCAGCCCCTGGCATGCGTGAAGGAACATCGGCCTTGGAAGATGCGTTCGCCGGCGAGCTGGACACTTCCCTTCACGGGGTGGAAGCCGGTGATTGGGACGCCGACGGCATGCATGGGCAGGATTCGCAGCGGGCGGTCATGATCGTACGCTCTGACTATAGCCCGATTTACGCAGCGGAGGCTTACTACGCGGATTTCGATCGAAAGCGGGGGTTCCAACAGCCCGAGGAATACGCGTTGAACGAGCTGGTCCATCTCCGGCTGGCCGGCACGTGGCACCATCCGGACACCGGCAAAGAGACGTCTTCTGCGAGAGACCCGCGGGACGCCCGGATCGGCCGGCTTCTGGGCAGTCGCTCGGAGGAAGAGGGAGGCGACTCGCAGCTCCGAGACACCTACCAGGTCGACTACTACTCCACGATCTCCGATCGCGTCCTCCAGTACCGCCCGTGGAGTGTCGAGCCAACCGTGCGTGACGGCCGCTACCATCCTTTCAGCTACAGTTATCGAAGTGAGTCCCGCATCGGCGAGGGCTCCCCATGGCGGTACCGAGAGGTGCCGGATCCCGACGAGGAGACGCTTGCCGAGCTCGAGGAGTATCTCGAGCTCGAGCTCGAGGAGGAACACCGAGCTGCTTTCGAGGAGCACTCCCAGGAGCTGATCGGCTCACCGGAGAGTCAACAAAAGACCATCAACGCTATCATGGAGAGCTTCAGGTCGTTCCAGTACGAGCTCGGGTACGACGACACGTTTGCGACCGGACACATGGCGCGCTTCGTCTCAGAGACCCACACAGGCGACTGCGTGGAGTTCGCCAACACGGCCGCCATTCTGGGCCGCATGCACGGGATTCCCTCCCGCGTCGTAACCGGTTACCTCGCTGCCCGCGATCTGCAGACGCCGTCTCACATGCAAGGACTTGCCCATCTCCAACAGGAACTCCCGTCGCTTGCGGAGTACGACCTCTCCGAGCTCTTTTTGGTGACAACGAGCCATCGGCACGCGTGGGTCCAGTACTACTTGCCCCAGTACGGCTGGGTAGATTTTGAGCCGACCAGTTACGCCATGCCACCCGACCCGGCCGGGGACCCCAACCAGCGACAGGTCGTGATCCCCACAATCAACCCGCAGCTCGAGCGGCCCGACCACGCCGGCTTCCCGTGGGGACGCGCCGCCCGAGCGCTTGCCTGGATGGCCCTTCTCGTAGCGGCAGGACTCTATGTCCTGCGGTACGGATACGAGGGATACCTGGCGATTCAGGCGAGCCGGAACACCCCAAGAGCCGATCGCGCAATCTATCGCCTCACGCTGATGCAGTTGGCCGCCGCCGGAAGTCATCTGAAACCTGCCGGCGAAACTCCCCGAGAGTACGCCGAACGCCACCCGGAGTTCCGCGTCTTTGCGGAAGAGTACACACGAGCACACTACGGCCGGCCGCAACCTACACCCGAAGACGTCGCACGCCTCCGAGATGAACGCCGAACGATCGTACGCGCCGCTCGGAGACAGCGGATTCTCAACTATCTCAGAAGCATTGTGAGCCTGCGGGGGTTGTACTATGTCTAAGCTCCTAGGGCGCACGGGGGGCGGCGTTCTCCTGGTAACGGCAGTGCTTCTCGTGCCGCTCATCGTCGCCTCCTGTGGCCGCCATGACGAGTGGCTCGTATTCCGCGGCGAAGGCGGTCGCGGGCACACCCGCAACGCCATGCAGCCTCCCCTCGGGCTCCGCTGGAAGCTCGAGCTCCAGGGCGAGGAAGGCGACGGCGAGCGGGCGTTCGCCTTTAACAATCTGGTAATCCGCGACGATACAATGTACTTCGGCGCCACCGACGGCAACTTCTACTCCATGGATATCGAATCCGGGTACATGAATTGGGTATTCCGGACCGGGGGTCCGGTGAACTCGGTTCCGTACGTGGACGGCGAGAACGCGTACTTCGGGTCGAACGACGGCCATCTCTATGCAGTCGACCGGGAAACCGGCGAGAAAACATGGGCGTACGAGGACGGGCGCACCGTGCAGAGCACTACCTTGCGACACGAGGACTGGATCATTTTTGCAAGCGACGGTGCCGGCACCTGGTTTCTAAATGCCGAGGGTGAGCTCGAGCACGAGATCCGCAATCCGGTGTGGCACCGGAACAGCTTCCAAGTCTTCGACGATACCATGTACTTCGTTCAAGGCCCACCGGACAATCAACGCACCTTGGGCGCGTACGATCTCGAGACTCTCGAGCACAAGTGGGTTCTTCCCGACGAGGTGATGCGGGCTACGTGGTACAGCTTTCCCGCCGTTACCGACGACTATCTCTTCAATGCGACAACGTCGTTTTCAGGCGACCATCTCACCTACCGGCAATACGGATTCGACCGCGAAACCGGCCGGATCCTGTGGCGGCGCGAGCACGACTCCGACTTTGGCGAACATGAGCCGGACCACCTCTACAGATACTTCCGGGATCTGCTCAACATCCTGGACTATCAGGCTCCCGCCGTCTGGCGTGACCGGGTAATTCACACAGGCGGCGACACGATGGTACGGGCGCTCAACACCGAAACAGGCGAAACCGAGTGGGAGACGCAGCTTTCGCGCCGGACGTCGAGCGCGCCGATCATTGCCGGCGACTACATATACCTCGGGCTCTT
>PWGF01000442.1 GCA_003554375.1 Spirochaetaceae bacterium | reverse complement strand
GTTCCGTATGCCGCTTCTTTCTGAGATCATCTCCCATGACAGCCCTCCTCACACCGTTCCTAATACCGTCCCGAAAGCTCGCGGTCTGCTTCGCGCTTCAGATCTTTCTGTTTGATTGCTTCTCGTTTGTCGTGGACCTTCTTGCCGCGACAGAGGCCCAGCTCGACCTTTACGATTCCGCCCGACTCATGAAGGTCCAACGGAACCAGGGTATACCCACGCTCGTCAACCCGGCGTCGGAGTCGCTTGATCTCGTCTTTGTGAAGGAGGAGTTTTCGCCGGCGATCCGGCTCATGGTTGAACGCTGTGCCGTGGCTGTACGGTGCGATGTGGAGGCCGATGAGCCATGCTTCGCCCCTCCTTATACGAGCATAGGAGTCGACAAAGGAGAACTTGTTTGCTTTCACGGACTTGACTTCCGTGCCGACCAGCTCAACGCCGCACTCGATCGATTCTTCAACGGAGAAGTTGTGAAAGGCTTTCTTGTTCTTCTGGAGCATTTTCCGTTCTTTCCCCATCTCTGTCTCCCGCCTGATTTGCGTTCCTGCTTCGCTGCAGGTGCGCTGCAGCACCTGCCGGGGCGCCGCGGAGCGTGAGGCCCGCCTCCCTGAGGCTATCGACCCTCCCGGAGGCTACCGATACTGAGGGCCATCCTCCTGTGTTAGCACCAGCCTAAACCCGACCATCGGGGTTGCCCATACCTCCGGCTGGGTTCCGCGCGTCATTGGATCGATCTCTTGCGCCGAGTTTGCCCACGATCCCCCTCGTACTACGCGGATTCCGCTCGCTACCGCAGGACCGTTGTACGCGAGGAGACGGTCGGCTGAGAAAGCGGAGTCCGACGTCCAGGACCACAGGTTCCCGAGCACGTCCGCTGCGCCGGTTGGGCCACGCCGGGTTTCCTCCACCGGTGCGGGCCGTTCTCCGGCACGCTCTCGGAAATGCCGCTCCGGCTCGTTGTCTTTGTCTAAAAGCGCTGCATATTCGAGCTCAGTTTCTCTGGGAAGGCGAACTCGGTAGCCGTCCCACTCTTCGCCGAGCTGAGTCGTCACCCACTCAGCGTATGCATCCGCTGCGGGAGCGGGTACAAATCGTACGGGGGTTGCCGCGGGGGCGTCGTCGATATCCTGAAGATAGCGCTCTGAGCTTTCCCGTTTGGGGATGGCTTCGGCATCAGCGGCTGATGCGCCGGCTACACTGTCGAAATCTTGCCATCGAGGGTTCTCCTCCAAGAAACGGTGAAACTGCGCCACGGTCACGTGGCCCGTACCTAGATAGAACTCCTCTACGTCCGTAGAAAACGCGGGTGCGATCTCGGCGTTTTCGCGTGTTTCGTGCCCGCCGGTGTTGGCGCCCGAAAGGCGTCCGGCAGGGAGGTACACGAACTCATGGCCGGCGGCTTGGACCAACCGATCTTCCGCCGGCGACAGTCGGCCAACGTCACGGTTATCCGGTCGGTCACCGTCTTCTTCCGCTACCGGCTCGGTGTGGCCGGCCGTAGGATCGGATACCGGTGCCGTTAGGACATCCGCGGCAGCGGAGGATATCTCCTCCGGCAGTACCGTCGACAGCCATTCGTCGAACCGGTCCGATTGGGCTCGGATTTCCAGATACTCGTTCACCGCAGCGGCAAGCCCTGCCGGCCCGGCGGCTCCGCCCCCGCTGTGCCATCTCACAATCCCGGAGGTAAGGTCAGCCAGTCCACGGGGGCTGGAGACGTTCTGCGCCATGCCGCGAAAGAACGCTGTCTCGAGCTCAGGCTTACTTTGCTCGGGAGCGGTCGAGCGAATCGCCCCGATGTCGGCTCCGGCAGTTGAGAGGACAGGCGGATGGGGTCGTGAGCGCCGCTCGTCTCGAGCTACTCCCCACGCGGTAGCTTCCCACGCAGCCGCCCGAATAATGCTCTCCGAATCTCCATCCTGCAAAAGCGCTACGATCTCTTCACGCCTGGGAGCGACCAAAGAGCCGACTAGCCTGCCACCTATCTCCAACTCCCGGGTATAAGACGAGAAACCGGGGCGCTCGATACGCACCTGGTAGGTGCCTCGCGGGAGAAACTCTTTGACGGGAGTCGAGCCAATGTACTCGTTCTCCACGTAGACGGCCGCGGCCGGAGGAAAGCTGCGAAACTCTACCTGTGAACCATTGCGTCGCAACCCGGGGAAGACAAGTAACATGAACAGCAGGAATGCAAGAATAAGCCCGTAGAGGAGCGGGATATAGGTGGTAGGCGCAACGCCGGCGATAGGGCGCAGGCGGACCGTTGCGGGCCGCGCGGCTCCTTGTTCCTTGGCCATGACGGCTGAGTATAGGGACCCCGACCGAACGGTGTCAACGTTGCGATTGGCCGATTCTGCCTTGCCTCAGCCTATCTTGCCTCAGTGGGAAGGAGATGGTAGCTTACCGGCGATATGGCCCATCTTTCTACGCGTCTGGTCCAGTTGACCGAGGATTTCCTCACTCGGCGGCGTCGCAAGCGCCTGGAGAAGAAGCAGCGAGAGCGGCGTAAGAGCACGCTCCGGGAATGGGTGGAGAGTTTTCTGTGGGCCGTGGTCGTGGTGCTCCTGCTCAATCAGTATCTGATCCAAGCGTATCAAATCCCCAGTGGTTCCATGATTCCTACCCTGGAGATCGGGGATCGGATCTTTGTGAACAAGGTTGTGTTTGGCCCGGAGTTGCTTCCCGGGATAGGCAAGTTGCATGGTTTCTCGGAGCCCCAGCGGAATGAGGTTGTCATTTTTGAGAGTCCGACCTACGAAAGCCCGGGCGTCGGACTCGAATTGGTACAGCGCCTCGTTTACATGGTCACGTTGAGCCTCGTGAACCTGGAGGAGCAGGAGCAGTTCCTTATCAAGCGAGCTGCCGGCTTCGACGGCGATACAATCCGCGTGCGCGGCGGAGTGCACGAGTTTCGGGCGGCCGGAATGGCCGAGTTCTTGCCGGAGTCGGACTTCCAACAAGAGGTCGGAGTGGACTATCCGGTTCGCCGGCTGGTGGACCGGAACGCGCTTCCGGCGTTCTACGGTGCGGGGCGCGCCCTGGCTTACCGGGACGTTGGAATAACCGGTACTACCGACGACCGTGCCGATCTCCGAACGGCCGAGCAGACACGGGTCGGCGAGCGTT
>PWGF01000322.1 GCA_003554375.1 Spirochaetaceae bacterium | reverse complement strand
TGCGGTACCGGTGCCGGGCGTAATAGTGCACCGCCCCACTTGTAGGATTGCCCGGGTCCGAAGCGAGCGCTTCCGCAGTACGGGTAACTGCCGTCCCGTACTTCGTTAGCGCTCGCTCAAAGGCATCTTCATTTGGCTCACTGCCGTCTCGAAGCATGTCGTCGGCCATCCAGATCTCCATGAGCGCAGCTTCGCCCCTTCCGGTCTCTGCACCGTAGATATCCGCCAGGCGGAGGAATAGATCTCTGGCGGCGGCGAGGTCGTCACGGGAAGAGTATGGCCCCGCCTGGGAAAGCTGCTTTCCCTGGTAGTAGAACCCTCGAATGCTGTCCTTCGTGCTCTCGTCGGAAGCTTCCCGGACGGCCGCCTCGAACTCTTCGAACAGCCTCGGCTCGTAGGCTTCTTGATACCGCGGTTCATGTCCGGATACCAGGAGTGGAAGCACGATGAGAATCGGCATAACAACGGTCAGCCCGAACCTTTGCGCACGAAGCGAGACGCGCTCAAAAGCGGATGACCTTCTCCTTAGATTCATTATCGTTCTGCTTGCGGCATTCTCGCCAACCCTAACCGCAACAAGCGACACGTACACCGTGGCAAGTGCAAAGACAACCGGCGCCGCTATGTAACGTACTGGCGAAACACCAAGAGCCAAGAAACTCCCGAAGACGCGATCTACCGAATACCCGAACAGCAGCAAGGAAACTAACGGGACTACCGGCTCGAACCGGGACCTAGGTTCCTCAAGACCGAAACGAAGAAGAACTTCATCAACCAAGCGTCGCCGTGACGAAGTAACAGCACCGAAACCGTACGGAGAAAAGCGCGAGCGGCTAGAACGGTTCCAACTTTCGGGGAAGGAAGCACATCCTACCAAGAGCAGCGCGAACAGCACGACCATCGCCAGATAGGAACGTGCGTTGATTATGCCCGCCTCCATGGCCCCAAAGAAGGCCGATAGGAGTGTCGCAACCACAATACAGACTGTCATAGCAAGAAGGATGGTCTTTCGTATCTCGTCCACCGATATTCGCATGATGGGCTCCCTTCCTTTCCGCTCAAATCTCGACTACACGATCACAAAACTCGTCCAAGAATCGTCTGTCGTGTGACGCACAGATCACCGAAGCTTCGTCTCCCAAGCAATCTCTCAACGCGTTACCAATACGAGTCTTGCTACCCGGATCCAAATCGGAGGTAATCTCATCGGCAAGCAGAAGTCGGGGCCTCACGATCAGAGCACGAAGCACCCCAAGTCGCTGTCGCTCGCCGCCGCTCACCTCATGCGGATACCTAGCCGGCAACGACGCTGCACAAGACGGTCGGAAACCGAGCATGTACAGGAGATCCGAGAGCTCATGACGTTGCCACCGAGCAAAATCGACTCCGGCTATTGTGCAACTCTCACGGAATGCGTTCTGAAACTTCTCCTCCGGATCGAACATCGCCGCTGCATACTGAGGAATCAACTGGATCTCAGCTCGTAACTGCCGCATGCGTCTTGACTCCCGCATTGCGCCGTCCGGTTGGAGACGCACCAGGTCAACCCACTCGGAGCTGGATGCTCGATAGTACACAGACCCCCGGGTATGATCGAGAATACGGGCGGTCGCATTCAGTATTGTGGACTTCCCCCGGCCACTTTCACCTCGAATCCCCACGATTTCGCCTTGATACACGTCCAAGTCGAAACCGTGAACAACCGGGTTCGATTGGGCACGGACTGCTCCCCCGTACCCCTGCGACAACTCGCGAATACGCAACACGGGTTCGTCGGCCGGAACGCAGTTGCTTGCCGGAGCTTCGAAGGTTCGGCGCGTGGTCCGACGATCAAATTGGTGCGAGCCCAGGGAACCGTTGCCGGCAACCGATGACGGACTTGCTTCACCCTCGTCGCGGGACTCTTCTACTTGCCGCAGGTTCTGTACCTTGAGGGTCGCAGCGCTGCCCCGAAGGGCAAGGACCTCCGATTCGTGGGTGCTGATGATAGCCGCACCGATCCTGCCGCTTTGCACGTCCTTAGCTATTCTCTCAAATAAGCGACGCCTTCGCTCTGGATCCAGCGCGCTTGACGGTTCATCCAACACAAGCAACCTGCAAGGAAGCAGCGCGCACGCGAGTAGCGCCCGCTGTTGTTGTCCCTGACTGAGTTTTCGCCCAACTCGTCGCAGATCCCGAGACGCAAGTCCCAATGTTTCGAGTGTGGAATTCATGAGAGCTCGCCGCTCCGGCCCTTTCTCACGGCGATACGCCTCCTTGAGCTGTTTCCAGACTGAAACGAAAGGGCTTAGCTGAGTTTCCGGTCCTTGCAGAACTCCTCTGATCTCGGTACCTCCGAAGCGGCGGAGCAAGTGATCATCCGCGTTGTACGGCGTAGCACCTCCGGAGACGGCCTCCGGTTCCGTTGCCTCTGCCTCGGAGGAAGTAGAAAAGTATAGAAGCTTCCCCGAGACCACGAAGCGCTTGAGGTCGAGAACACCCATGATGGCCTTGAGCAACGTGGTTTTGCCACTTCCCGAAGGACCGCGGAGGACTACGATATCACCGCGCCGCACCGTCAGATCCAACCCCTGCAATAGGGGAACCGTACCGTCGCTTCGTCGTATACCTACAGATAGATCACGAGTTGCAAGAATCATACGGTTGATATGTCCTCTTCGGCGTCTGCCGAGTCGACTAGTACGCTGACGGCTGGAACCTTGCGCCCCATCGCTACCAAGCGCAATCCGACGACGTATAGCGTCACAAAGAAGATCGGATACGCCGCCTCAATCCACTGAATACCCGTCACTTCGTGCGGAAAAAGAAACGCCTGGAGGGCCGATCTGGTGAAGAACGTCTCCATCCAGCCTGTGACGGCGTCTCCACCGACGACGGGAAACTGAGTTAGCAGGAAGTCGAGCGCCAACACGGCCAAAACCACATGCGTCCACGCCCCAACGCAGGCAAGCATCAGCGGCTTCTTGCTATTGTTCCAAAGAACGTGAAACAACACGATTCTCCACTCTGGGACTCCGTGCAGCCGCAACGAGGAGAAGAAGTAGCCTAGCCTCAGCTCATCGACACGGTCGATGATACGGCGTCCCGGCAGAGGGGACAAGAACAGCCCCGAAACGACGCCCACGAATAGGTTC
>PWGF01000430.1 GCA_003554375.1 Spirochaetaceae bacterium | reverse complement strand
GCGACGGCGAAGATCGCAAACCGCTCCATGGCGCTGTTCACCTCTTTGGGCCAGTAGATCGTCTCCCGGGCGTGCTCGGCACAGCGGGCGCGCAGGAGCCGGTCGATGTAGTTCAGCGCAAAGAGTGCATTGGCGCGGGTGCGCGCGGCGCGCGAGGAGGTCCGGTGGTGTTCGAGTAGTCCATCATCGATTGCGCGAGCGAGCGCCGGGATCGAGCCGAGCGCTCGCGGATAGCTCCGGTGCTCGTCGCTGTGGAGCTCGAGGGTGCCGCGGCGGTGCGCTCCGCCGAGCGCGGTAATGACGAAGTCGCTGAAAAGCCCCCGCACGCTCGCCTCAATCGAGCGCGGCGGCCTCCAGAGGAGCTTGATGTGCGCATTGCGCCGCTTCTGCGCTCCGGTCATGGCGCCTTTGCGCCTGAGCGCAGTGTACGTCACCCCGTAGATCGCTTGCGAGTCGCTTCCGGCGATTATGGTGAAGTTGTTCGGGTGGTACTGCGAGCGAGTGAACGACTCGAAGCCGTCAAAGACGAGGTTCTCCTGGAGATTGCGCTCTTTGCAGTGGAGCGCCGCGCAGATCATAACCGCCAGGCAATTGCGCGCAAGGCGTCGGGTGCGGTTGCGCACCACCCGCAGCGTCGTCCCCCAGCGCGCCGCGATCCGCCTGAGCCCACTTCCCGAAGTGAGCTCGGCAAGGAGCGCGCGGTAGCTCACCGTCAGGCGCGTCCAGTAGTCGATCGAGAACGTCTGCGTCGAGCACGTTCGTCCGCAGTCTTTGCAACGGAAGCGCTGGATGAACCCGCGTGACTCGGTCCAGAAGCGTCCAAAGAGGATATACCACCGCTCGCCTTCTCGACATACCGCGGCGGCCGCCTCGCGGCTGTGGTAACAGCATGCAGGGTTCGGGCAGCAGTGTGGTGCGGTGGCCGGGGCCGCGCCGTTGTGTTTCGGCTTCTTCACTTCGCCTTCTCCTTTCACCCTCTATTACAGGGCGGAGAGGCGGAATCCTTGAAAAATCCGGTGAATTTTCACCAAGGAGCGCCGTGCGCCGACGGGTGGGGGCAGGAGAGGCCCGAATTCCACCAACAATCTGGGCCTCACGTCTTGCGTCGACCATCCCAACGCACTCCGAGCTCGTGATAGACTGGCGCGATGAGAACTCTGCTTGCCCGCCGGGGGAAGGCGAAAGAACCGAACGGACCGGAACGTTCTTCCCCGCGGACGAGCACCAGCTTACTGAGAGGGAGGACAAACTATGTGCGCAGACGTATCGAGACCGGATCCTGCCAACGCCGAGGCCAAGTCGCTTCTAGTGTGGTCACTTCGGGGCGAAGGAGCTCATCTTACGCTGGAAGACGCGGTGGAGAACTTCCCCGAGTACCTCATGAACCGGCGCCCGCCGCACGTGCCTTACACGTTCTGGCACCAGCTGGAGCATATCCGTATTGCGCAGTGGGACCTGTTGCAGTACGCCACCAACCCCGATCATGTGACCCCGGAATGGCCATCGGGCCACTGGCCGGCCCCCGACGCCACCGCCGATCGAGCCACGTGGAACAAAACGATCGACCGGATCCAAGCCGACCGGGCGGCATTCATCAGGCTCCTCGATGATCCAACGGTGGACATCTTCGAGCCGGTGCCCCACATGGACAACCGCACGATCATGCGGGCCACACTCCTCGTTATCGACCATACATCGTACCATCTCGGGGAGTTCGTGCTTGGCAGGCAGATGATGGGGGAATGGAAGTCGGAATTGGACCACCTGTCCACCGAAGGAGTGTAGAGAGATATGGAGGCGCAGTAGGGGATGGGCAACAACAATCCTCGCCTCACGCCCTGATTGATGCAGTGGGGCGAACTCGGTATTCTGCTCCTCAGGCATGTCCTCACGTGAACCCACAACCGGCGTCGTCATTGGGCGATTCAACCCGCCGCACAACGGGCATCGGTACTTGCTGGATTTTGCTCAGGCCTATGTGGACCACCTCTACGTGCTGGTGTGTACCCTCCCGAGCGAAACGATCCCCGGCGAGCTTCGCTACCGCTGGGTGCGGGAGCTCTTTCCGTTTGCCACCGTGGTGCATATATGCGAGCCGAATCCAAACGCCAACAAGGGCCGGCCCGGCTCGTATCGCATCTGGGCCGACGCAGTCCGGCGGGCAGTCGGCGGCGGAGTGGACTATGTCTTCGCAAGCGAAGATTACGGCTGGAAGTTTGCCGACGCGCTCGGAGCCCGCTACATGCCGGTGGACCCGGCGCGCAAGCTCTTTCCGGTTTCGGCGACGATGATCCGGCGAAACCCGATGGGAAGTTGGGACTACATTCCGCCGGCGGTACGCCCCTTCTTCGTGCGCCGAGTGTACCTGCTCTCGGAAGATCCCTCGCAGTCCGAGCCGATGCTCGAACAGCTTGCCGACCATTTTCGGACGGTCTTCGTCGGCGACTACCTGGGGTTTCGTATCGGGCTCGACGACGTAGACGACCTGGAAGCCGAGGCTCTCTTGAGAGCCCAGACAGCAGCCGAAGAAGGGCTCGCCCGCCAAGCTGAGCGCGTGCTTCTCTGCGCCACCGACTCGACCCACGCCTGGGTTCGCCTTGCCCTGCGACGCGGATCGGCCGGCGCTGGGAACCAGACCAATCCCGGCCATAGCCCACCCGAGAACGGGGACAGCGCCACCGCCCCTGCCCCCGATGCAATCCCCGAGACTCTCCCGGGCCCCTCCCTTTCGGCGTGGAATCGCACGCTCTATTTCATAAGCCCGCCCGCTCGATCCGAGCAGGCCGCCCTCGGGAGCAAGGACGAGCTTCCGGTGCTCTCCCGAGTTATCGAGCACCTGGGCACCCAGCGGGCCGACGTACGAGTCCTCTCGGGCTCCTACTCCGACCGCTTCTCACAGGCGCGGGAAGGGATAGAAGAGCTCCTGTTCTCGTAGGCTCGATTGTCGCCGGTCACGCACCCCGGTGCCCTCCGAAGCGTGAAGGACGGGAGGGGCGCCCGCCGGGACGTCCGGCTGTGGGGGTACGTCGCGGGCTCCGGAAGTGCGCAAGCAGAGAGCCTCTGAGATGGGGTGCTCCGGGGACGGCCGGACGGCCCGGCGCGGCGGTCCCGGTGCGCGCCGCGGTGCGCGGGGGC
>PWGF01000094.1 GCA_003554375.1 Spirochaetaceae bacterium | reverse complement strand
GGGCCTTCAGCCGCGGGGGCGGCCGGCTCGGCGCCGGGCTCCGCAGGCGCTTCGGCGGGCTCAGGCTCGGCCTCGGGCCAGGGCTCCTCGAACCCTTCCAGCCCCTCGAACTCTTCGAGCCCTTCGAGGCCCTCAAGACCTTCGAGGCCGGCACCGGCTTCGCCTTCCGGCTCTCCAGGCGCGCCGGGTGCCCCGGCCTCCCCGGCGGCGGAGCCTTCAGCCGCGGGACCTCCACCGGCACGGTCGGCCGGCTCTTCGGGAACCTCCTCGAGCGCGCCTGGGAACTCCTCGGCAGGCGACTCATCCTCTGCCTCCGTACCGGGGAAAGGTTCGCCGAAGAGCGCCTCGAACTCGGCCTCCGGATCCTCGAAAGTCTGCTCGATATCGGGTGCGGCCCGACCGGCTTCGGATTCCGCGGCCTCGTCGCGCGCCTCTTCGCCGGCGCCGGCCCCCGCAGCTTCGCGCGGCTCCGGGCCTTCCTCGAGCTCCGCGAAGTCTCCGAACTCGTCAAGCGCGGTCCAGTCGAGGTCGTCGCCTTCGTCCCCGGAGGGCTCCTCGGCGCCGGCGGGCTCCTCGGGGCCGGCCGCGAAGTCGTCCCCGGAGGGCTCCTCGGCGACGGCAGCGGAGTCGGCGGTTGCCGCGGCTTCCGGCGGCTCTTCAGCTGGAACCGGCTCTTCCGGAGCCTGAGGCTCTTCGGCGAACGGCTCCTCGCCCGTGCCGGGAGCCTCAGAAGCCTCGGCATCCGGTTCTTCGGCAGCACCCCCTTCGGGCGTTGCCGGCGCGCCTGCGGCATAGCCGGTTATCTCGGCAAGGTCGGCGTCGATATCGAGATCGCTGAGATCGCCGAGCTCGCTCAAGGCGTCCTCATCGAAATCCGGCTCTTGCGAAGGGCCCTCCGCGCCCGGCTCGCCGGCACCCGGCTCCCCGGCACCCGGCTTGGCGGCCCCCGCCCCGGCAGCCCCCGGCTCGCCGGAGGCTACATCGGCGGCCTGGCCCGGCTCTCCGGCCCCCGGCTGCGCCGCTTCGCCAGGAATCGGCTCTTCGCCCCCGAGCTCCCCCAGGTCCGCCTGTTCCGGCGCCGCCGGTCCGGGCTCTTCTTCCGTCTCCGGATAGTCCTCCTCGGCACCGAGGTCGAGCTGGTCCAGGAGGTCTTCGTCCGCCATCTCTTCCGGCGCCCCGCGGCCGGCTCCGGGTGTCTCCTCCGGCCACTCGTCGGTTCCCCGCGGCGCTCCCGCGCCCTCACCGGCACCGGGCGTTCCTCCGGCTTCCTCCTGCCCGCCGAGGAGGCGGCTTACATCGTCCGGCAGCCCTTCCTCGGGCGGTTGCACGTCCTCTACAGGCTCTTGCCGGGCCTCGAGAGCACGAGGCTCGTTGCCAACGAAACGAAATCGTTGTTTGAACTGCTCGATATCCTCAATACGCGGCATTTGGCTAGTCTAATTCTCGGCGTCGGCGCACGCTATGTGAAGCTCTCCGAGTACTCTACCACATTTTCCGCACGTGTGGCCGTGGCGCACGCGCACGGGCCGCCGGATTCAGGGGCACAGCTTGCGGCAATGGAGTGGCCCGCGGCGCACGCATACGGGCCGCTGCCACTTCCACGATTCAAAGCCGCACGCCGGCGAGCCTCGTGGATAAAGCTCGCCGCTTCCACGCCGAATATACTAACATAAGAGGGGAAATGTCGGCTCCAGGAGACCGTCGCGCTACAGCCATATGCGTCGTCCTCGCTTCGATCGCGCTTCTCTGGGCCGCCCCGGGAGCGTTCGCCGAAGTCGTCGAGCATCCGGAGATCGAGAGCGGCACGGTACGCAGCACCCTCCGGAGGATGGAAGAGCCGCGCCCCCCCTTTGTCTCCGACGGCCACGCCATCTTTAGCTTCGAGCCCGAGGGACCAACCCGGTACGTCACCGCCGCATTCAAACACGAGGACTTCGCCAAGCGGCGGCTTTTCTCCGTGAACGACCACGGGATCTATGTCCTTGCATACGAGTATCCTGCCGAGCTCGACCAGCTGGCCTACCGGCTGGAGGTGGACGGCCTCTGGACCTCCGATCCCCTGGCCCCGGCATCTCGCCGCTCCGAGAGTGGGTGGGAGCTGTCGATCCTGGAGCTCCCCGAGCCGGATCCGGATCGACATGCGATGCCCCGCACGCTCGATGACGGCCGGACCCTCTTCGAGTTTACATACGAGCCCGGCAAACGGGTCCACCTATCGGGAACCTTCAACAACTGGAACCCATACCGCCACCGGATGACCGAAGTCGAGCAGGGCCGCTACCGGATCGTCCTTCGGCTGCCGCCCGGCGAGCATTTCTACCACTTCGTCGTCGACGGCCGGCGCTACGCCGACCCGCGAAACGAGGAGCCACGCTACGTCCGCGACGGAATGCCGGCCTCCCGGGCCACAATCGAGCGGTCCGCTCGCGCCCTCTCGTCCGACCGCGCTCCATCACCCCGACGCTGATTCCCGCGCTACGCCGACCCGCCGGCGTTCAGCGCTCGCGAAGGGCCAAGCTGCCGAAACGGTCCACGCTGATCTCCACGCGGGGCGAACGCGCGGCCCGCTCTTCCCACGCTCCTTGACGCTGAAGCTCCCAGGCCGTCCGAGGAATCTCGGCGGGCTTGTCGGTTGGAGACCGGCGGGGCGGCTCCTCCCGAGCCCCGGCAACCCACGCGCGGTCGGTTCGAGCCACGAGCGTGTGCTTCTCGCGAAAGAGCGGCACAAGCGCGGCGTCCTCCTCCATCACCATTCGCTCCACCGAAGCAAGCGCCTCCCGGCGGCGCGGTCCCGGAACCATGCGCTCGACTACAGCGAGCGCGGTGTCCACCGCCTCACGGCGGTACCCCGAATCGTTGCGGTGATCCCGTGACCTGAACGGCGCATACAGCTCGGCGGGATCGCCGGTTGCGGTCGCACGCCTCAAGACCGCGATATCGAAGTATCGCTTCTGGAGCGCCTCCATGAACGCGGAACCGGAGCGCAGCCTGACCGCCACCGAGATATCCGCGCCCTCCAGACAATCCACCACCGCGCCGGCAACCGAACGCCCGTGCTCACTGTCCACCGCCAGCAGCTCGACATCCGCTTCCCGGTCGTCCCACTCCCGGTCGAACGCCGGCGAGGGCACCGGCGG
>PWGF01000113.1 GCA_003554375.1 Spirochaetaceae bacterium | reverse complement strand
TGAGAAACAAGTATACACTCCCGTCCGCCGATTCCGCCGGCCGACCTAACCGGACTCTACCAACAAGCTATGTCGGCTGCCAAGCGGTATCGGTATGGTGATCAGGGGAAACGCAGTCGGATCGGTACGCCTCCACGGTAGCGGCGAAAAGCCGCCGGAGCAAGTACTCGCCCCCCTCACTACACCGCCACTGGCTTCGGCAAGCCTCCAAGGCTCGCCGCTCGCCGTCGCGCGTCCGGGCGCGTTTCCCAATTGCGTTTGTCCTGCATGGTGATTGCGCCGTAGCAGCTACGCGGCCTATGATCGCTTGTTGTGACATGCGATGGAACCTATCCCGCAAATCGTCCGGCAAGAACGCCGTGCCCGGAGCGGCCGGAGACGACCGATGCGTCCAACCTTGTTTGCGGAATCGATGAGGTGGGGCGTGGGCCGCTGGCCGGTCCGGTCACCGCCGCTGCCGTAGTGTTACCTTATCGAGTCCCCTCCTCTTTCGCGGAATTACTTGGCGACAGTAAGGCGCTCAGCCCGGCTCAACGGGAGACGGCCGTTCGGCGCATCAAAGATGAAGCAATTGCTTTTGCGCTCGGCTGGTCGAGTCCCGAGGAGATCGACCGGTGGAACATCCATCGCGCGACGCTCCGTGCAATGGAACGTGCGTTCCGCTCATTGTTGGAGGTCATGCCCTCCCTGGAGAGTACGTCGAACGATCAGATCGGCGAGATAGTCGTCGATGGGCGCTTCGTGCCCGAACTCCCCGACGTATATCGCACGTTGTGCCGTGCGGTACCGCGGGCCGACGGGGCGGTATCCGCCGTTTCAGCCGCGGCCATTCTGGCAAAGGTCGAACGTGATGCCTTCATGGTTCGTTGCGATGCGGAATACCCCGGTTACGGCTTCGCCGCGCACAAAGGCTATCCCACCCGCGCTCACCGCCGCGCGGTTGCGGCATACGGCCCTACTCCTCTTCACCGGCGGAGCTTTCGGGGGGTCGGAGGATCGGAGGACGCAACGCCTGGATGACGAAACGATGAGGCGACGCCCGGGCAAAGGACGCAACGCCTGGATGACGAAACGATGAGGCGACGCCCGGGCAATGCGTCGGCGCGGCCGGAGGACCGGACGACAGAGCGACGGCACGGTCGGAGAACGGAACGGGAAAGCGTCGGCAGCAGCCGCACCGGACCCGGCAAACGAGCCGATGAGGACCGCAGGACGCAGAGCATCCTGAGGGCACCGCCGGCGTCATTGGCGGGAGCTTGGTCGCTCACTCTCTCCCTCTCCGGACAGCCGTCACCGTCCGCGTTGCTCCCGGCGGCCGTCACCGTCCGCGTTGCGAGTAGGATGGTGGTCGCGAGGGCGGGCCTGCCCCGCTTGGCCCCGCTCCGGTTCGCTCCGGCCCGCTTGGCCCTGCCCCGCTTTCGGTGAGCGGTGGGGCTCATCCGGGCGGCGAGCACGGCTCCGTTTCCGTTTCTTGTTCTTCATGTAGTTGACTGCGCGTTCCATGGCAGTGATGAAATCATCGAGGTCCTCTTCAAAAACCACGATCTGATGGCGCTCGAACCCCTCGGCGGTTTGCTGCTTGCTCTCTACGATGTTGAGAAACCAGTCGCCGGCTCGGTTTTCCTTTATGTTGAAGAAATACGTTCGGTTCTTCTGGGCCGCCCGGGTCGAAAACACTTCACCTCGATGTCCCATAGAGCTTCTCCTTGCCTCGCTCGCTTCGTGAAACGACCATGCCAATAGACCCGGCGCACAGGTTTCGGAGCAACCCGCCTGTCAGGGCAAACGCAGTTGGATCAGTACGGTTCGACGGCGGCGGCCGAAAGCCGCTGAAGCGAGTACTCACCCGGCTCACCACACCACCAGGGGCTCCGGCAAGCGCCCGCTCGCCGCCGCGCTTCCGGGCGGGTTGTCCAACTGCGTTTGCCCTGACCCGCCCGCCTGGGTCGAGTGACCTCACTTCGTCAACTCGCCGGCTCGTTGTGCGACAGTGCCGAACAGAACAGCGCGGCGTACAACCGTGTCGCTTTCGTGAGCTGATCCAGCGCTATGTACTCCTCCGCCGTGTGTGCGACCGAAAGATCGCCGGGCCCGCAGACGACGGTGGTCGAGCCCGCTTGCTGAAAGCGTGGCGCATCCGAGTGAGACGGGAACGCAGCAGTCCGCCATGGCAGCTCCGCACACTCGAACGCGGATCGTAGTGTATCCAGTTGCCGTGCGTCATCGGGTACGGAGTAGCCGGGGGACCAGAAGAGCACATCGTGCGAGAACTCCGCCTCCGGCGTTACCTGCTTGGCGGCGGCGGCGCTCCGCTCAACAAAGCGTTCCACTGCCGACTGATCGACACCGGCCCCCACGTGCATATCCAGCTCGACCTCACAGACATCCGGAACGACGAAATTTCGCGTTCCGCCGCGGATCTCGCGCACATTGATCGTTGGCTGCAGGGCTTCGTCTCGTTCGTCTTCCTCCGGGCGCGGCGGTGAGAAGGCGGACGCCTCGGCCATGTTTTCGGTGTCATAGGCGCCGCTGTCCTGCGCGTGCGACCACGGCTGCTCCGGGCCCTCCTCCTCCGGCCGATCGATCTCCCGCTCGACCGTGGGCCCGGAGCCGCTCCGCCGATTCGCCGGCGTTCCCGCCTGGAGCAGTGAGTCGATCCAGTTGAACATAGCGAGTACCGCACTGGTACCTATCTGCGGGAAGGCTGCGTGGGCGGAGCTACCGGTGCTGCGAAGCAAGCACTCCAGATATCCGCAGTGATCCAGACACACGTACAGCCCCGTGGGCTCTCCGACAACCGTCAGGGGCGGTTGCTCTTCCTCCGTAAGGGTAGCGGCCCCGTCCCCGTAGTCTTCTTCGCCGACTACGAACGCAAGCCTCACCCCGACAGTGAGCCGGCGTTCAGCCGCGAGGAACACCTGAAGCCCTTCCAGCGCCGCCACACACGACGCTTTCATGTCGCACGAGCCGAGCCCAATCAGACGGTTCCCTTCGACCCGAGCTCGTTGCGCCACCTCATCGATGAAGGGCACCGTGTCCAGATGGCCAACCCACTGTATTGCCGGCGGCTGCGGTCCAACTTCGACGATAAGGTTCCACCGGCCGGGATACGCCCCCACTCGCTGTCGTCGATACGGAAGCCCC